>JBFGYN010000058.1:0-13083 GCA_041587415.1 Candidatus Competibacterales bacterium
GCCCCGCAGCAGTGCGAGCGCACGGTGAGAGGGTACTTTCCGCAGCGGTTCGATATAGTCGAAGTAGTCGGCGAACTTGGCGCCGATTGCTTCTTTGCCGGCGATTACCCGCGAGCGAAGGTGCGCCTGATTCCAGAGCAGCTCGCGCAGTTCACCGACAAGCGTCGGGTCCTCCGCGAAACGTTCCATCAGAATCTGACGTGCGCCTTCGAGCGCGGTGGCTGCATCGTCCACGCCACGTTCTGGCGCCACGTGCGCGCTGGCCAGATTGGCCGGATCCTTCCCGGGGTCTTCAAGGATCGCGTCAGCGAGCGGCTCGAGACCGGCCTCGCGGGCAATCTGAGCCTTGGTGCGGCGCTTCTTCTTGTACGGAAGATACAGGTCCTCCAAGCGCGTCTTGGTGTCTGCGGCTCGAATCTGTGCCTCGAGTGCCGAGTTCAGTTTTCCCTGTTCTTCGATGGCCCTCAGCACGGCGCCGCGTCGCTCTTCCAGGTCCTTCAGGTAGACCAATCTTTCCTCGAGACGGCGAAGCTGCGTGTCATCGAGGCCGCCGGTGCGCTCCTTGCGATAGCGGGCGATGAAGGGGACCGTCGCACCTTCTTCCAGCAAGCTGGCCGCGGCGGCAACCTGGGCCGGACGAACGGACAGTTCTGCCGCAATGAGCTCGGAGATCTTCACGATCGCTTCAGGCCTGGGGGACGGTGGGGAGTTGCCGGACCAGGTCGTCAATGAATCGCAGTTTCGCGATGACCGGCGGCACGAACAACTCGGGAAGGAAATCCAACAAACCCATGGTGCGATTCATTTCGTTCATGGCGATTCCAATTTCCCGATGGCGCTCGATCCGTGTGTCGAAGTCCGCCGTAGCCAGATTCGGTGCAGAGCTGACGCCGACAGCACTTGCAGTGTCCAGCACTGCGCACTGGGCGAGGTAGGCCGCGAAACTCTCCGCGAAATCCTCCCACGGATGCATCGAGGCGTATGCGCTGATGAACCTCTGTGACCAGTCCGGAGGCGGGCCTTCCGCGTAGTGACGTTCGAGCGCTTCGGCGTACGTGGGATTGCCGTGGTCGCCGAACAAGGCGATCGAATCCTGCTCGCGGCGGCCCTTGACCAGCAGATCCCAGTAGTAATGGCCGATCTCGTGACGGAAATGACCGACCAGAGTCCGATGTCCCTCGTCCAGGTCGACTCGCAGCTTCTCCCGCTCCGCATCGTCGGCCTCGCGAATGTTGATCGTGATTTTGCCGCTGTCGTGCCCGGTGTACACGCGTTCCGCGTTGTCCATGGTCCGCCAAAATTCGTTCGCGGGAATAACGTCGGCCTTGAAATCGAATGACAGGGGAGGATCGAAGCCCTCTGTCGCGGTACCGTGGGGCAGTCGCAAATTGTCGAGCTCGTAGAACAGGCGTCGCTTGGCTGCCTCCAAACGGGCCCATTTCTCGCGGTTGCCGTCAACCGACAGATCCGGAATGGTCTCGTTGTAGACGCAGCAATCGCAAAGCGCCGACTCCTGGGTGGCGGGTGTGTCCGCCGTGAGACATCGATTGCAAACGCCCTCCGCATGGTAATTGTGGCACTTCCGAAGCTGGGCGCCGCATTGGGGATTGCCACACCGATGATTCGTGTCGGTTTCCGGAATCAGTGCGCTGATGGTTCGGCAAGCCGGACACCAGCCAACCTCGTGACCGCACCCCAGACAGACGCTGTTTTCGAAATGTAGGGCATTGCCGCAGGCACAGATAAAGATTCTCATCCACTCAGATCCTTGTTCGGCAACTTCGAGCTCCTCGGGAGCGGCCGGCGTGGGCCGCCACCGCTGTGGATTCTTGTCTCAATCCGGGCCAAGGGTCTGCACCAGCTCCAAAATCTCACGTCCGAGCGAGGTGTGGCTCTTGCCCGCAGCGTCCACGGCATGCGGCGCGCTCCGAAATTCCGAATCCCGCGCATCGAACATCGCCTTGATATCATGCACGCTCTCCGGCGGCCCCAAGATGAACTCGGCGTAGCGCGCTGGAAACTCTTCCACCTCGCGGCGAAGGGCCTGAAACAATTCAAAAATGGTGCGCTGAATGTAGAAACAGTGGGAGCGCTGGAGGACGAGGTCCCGGTCCTCCGGGAGCTGCATGCATCGATGCCCGAGCGCAATGACACCCGGCGGACGGGATTCCAGTGCGCGAAGCAGCATTCTCGATTGGAGCTCACGAATTGAAACGCCGCCGTCTTCCAGCACGAGCTGCGGGATCGACTTGCCGGCCTCGTGCTCGATCCAGCGCTCGAGTTCGATGAGCGGCAAACCGGTCGTCATGGACATCGAACCCGCAATTCGAGGTACCTCGGCGCCGGGAAAACCGATCAACGCGATTGGCTTGGCCGGAATGAAGAGTGGATGGTGATCGTAGTATGTGTCCACGACTCTGTCCCACAGTTGCGTGCGTCGGACGGCCGCCAATATCCCTGTTCCCGTGGCGCGCCATCCGCCATTGTAATGAGCTTGTCTCCCGCTGACGCAAGCTCTCTTTCGAGTACTTGCTCGGGAGCTGCATAAGCTATCCCGATTCTATTCAGGAAGCCCTGAACAACTCCAACCAGGAATTGCCAGGGGTCGGAAAGCGGACAGCGCGATTTCCGCTTTCTCAACGGAATCAACATGTTGCCATGTCCAATCCGGCGATGCTTCCATGTGCCGGAAGCAAGGTCTGAATCAATCAGACGTCATCCCTCCGCGCACGAGAAGCGATAGGCACGGTATTCACTTCTTTGTCGCAATCAATGCGCTGCCGTGTCGATTCTTGCGACACGGCCCTGTGCCCGGCAACTCGTTCGCTGGCGACCGGTGCCGAATGCGAAAGATGATACATTCTGTTTCTGAGCTCTCTCGCGACTATGCTACCAGTAACGAGCCGAAGTCGCTGAATCTGACAACAATCATCTGAAAATTTTTCTCGGGGGTAAGCGTGAACATCTTGCACGAATTGGCGCCGGTCAGCGGGTGTGCGGTCACTGCGGCAGCCTGGATCATCGATCCTCCCCTTTTCGTCGAACCCGAGCCGCGGCGCCATAGCCGCGTAGGGCCCGGCGCGATCCGTCATACGTCGTCGGTTCACCTCGAATCCTCCCGGTGTTTGTCATGAGAAAGCGTGGCGACGAAAACGGCTGGCTGGATTACCTGGGTACCTACGGCGTAGGCACGCTAGTCGTCATTGCAGCGTTTCTCGTCGCCTATCAATTCGTGGATCCGGCCCCGCCGCGGACCATCGCGATGGCAGCCGGCAGTGTCGACGGCGCCTATCATGCGTTCGCTGTCGCCTATCGCGAGGTCCTGGCGGAGGCCGACGTCGAATTGGAGATTCGGCCCACGCAGGGATCGGCCGAGAACCTTCGATTGCTCAACGACCCGAACAGCGACGTCGAACTGGCGTTCGTCCAAGGCGGCGTCGCCGAGCCGGACGCCAATCCGGGATTGATGTCACTGGGTAGCATGTTTCTGGAGCCGATCTGGGTTTTCCACAACCTCGCTGAGGAACTCGAGGACATGCGCGACCTGGCCGGGCTCCGCGTTGCGTACGGTTCCAACGGCAGTGGCACGCGCCACCTTGCGACGCGCCTGCTCATGGACAACGGTGTACAGGTGAGTGATGCCGAGACGTCCCGTCTGTCCGGGATGGAGGGCGCCCAGGCCCTCATCGACAATCGCCTGGACGCGATATTTCTCGTTGCATACACCACCGCGAACGCGGTCCAGACGCTCATGTCAGAGGACCGCGTGTCATTGATGAACTTCGCGCGCGCTGACGCCTACGTGCGCCGATACCCCTTTCTGCAACGGGTCGAACTGCCGCGCGGCGCACTGGATTTGGCAAAAGACCGCCCGCCGCGTGACATTGCCATGCTCGCCGCCACGGCCGGTCTCGTTGCACGTGAAACGCTACACCCCGCACTGATCGATCTCCTGCTGCAGGCGGCGGATCGAGTCCATCGCCGAGGCGGGCTGCTGGAACGCGCGGGCCAGTTTCCGTCGCCGCAGGGTGTGGATTTGCCACTCAGCGAAGACGCGCGGCGATTCTACGAGCAGGGGCCGCCGCTGCTTCAGCGTTATCTCCCGTTCTGGGCCGCGACACTGGTGGATCGGTTAAAGGTCATGTTGTTGCCATTGATCGCCGTGCTGCTGCCCTTGATGCGGCTGACGCCGCCACTGTTTCGATGGCGCATTCGACGACGAATCTATCGCTGGTATACGGAACTGAGAGAGGTGGATCCGGAGGTGCAGCCCACGACCCCGAGCCGGTCCAGAGTGGAGAGTGCCCTGGAGAAAGTCGCCCGCATCGAGCATGAAGTCAAGCATCTCTCGGTGCCATTGTCGTACGCGGACCAGCTCTACAATCTGCGCTTGCACATCGACCTGGTGCGCGGCAGATTGCTGGAAATTCAAACCCGTCAGGAAGAATCCTGATGGCTTCTTTGGCCGTGTCGCTCACCCGGCAAGAGCCGGCAGGGAAGCTCGAGTCTCACTCCTGGGGCGGATTGACACCTGCGAGGAATTCGAGCAACTGGTCTGTGATTTCTCCGTCGGGAATCAATCCGACGTCGCGCTGAAAGTCTCGAACTGCGCGACGCGTAACGGGGCCCAGTAGTCCGTCCACCGGCCCGGTATCGTAACCGAGTCGCGAGAGGTGCCGTTGCGTGCTGAGGACGCGATCGTCCGAGCCGGGCTTGTCCAGCGCCGCGGCGGGTACTGCAGGCGCTGTTTCCGCTGCGATGTCTTCGGCGGGTGCATCGGCCCCAGCCTCTGGCTGGGACCCGCCGTCGGGTGCAGCCTCCGGTAAGGGGGCAGGCTCATCCGGTGCGGCAATCATTGCCGCAATGTCCGTGCGTCCTCCGGCGGCCGCCGGCTCTGCACGGCTGTCGTCGTCCGCAGGCCGAGACTCTGTATCCGGCGCGTCCGTGGCGGTGGGTGGTACCGGCGGTTCGGACGCAGCCGAAGAGGGCGGGCCGGGCGCAACCGCCGGCTCGGACGCGGCCGACGATGGCGGGTCGGGGGTAGCGGGCACGGCGGTCGTGGCCAGCGTGGAAATCGACTCGTCCGAATCGCCCCCAGTCCCACTTCCCAGAGCGTCGTCCCTGAACGGATCATCGGTCGGCGGTTCGGGCTCGCTCGGTGCGGCAGGCTGCTCGTCGGTTGCCTGGGCAACGGGCTCGGCCTCGGGCGGCGACATAGCCTCCGACACAGTCGATCCGTCGGCCGTCCGCGATTCTGCCGTGTCGCCAGCAGCGGGCATTTCGATCGGCGTATTCGGCTGGCTCGGCGCTTTTGAAACGGTACCGTTGTCGGCCGCCTGCTCCGGAACAGCCGTTGTCGGCACCTCCGACGCCGGTGGACCCAGGAAGGTCTCAATCGTGCCGGAAGCCTTGTCAAGAGTGTCGCCGAGCGAGGCCAGCTGCGGCCGAAGCAGATCCCAGAGCAGGTATGCACCACCACCGAGAACCCCGATCAGCACGGCTGCGACGACCACGAAGCCAAGTCTGGCACGTGGTCGTCGTTCTGCGGATTGAACCACGGTGCCGGTTACACCGTGGCGAAGATCATTCGCAAGCGACGAGTCCAATGCCGGTTCTCGATTCCCTGCTTCTCGGCCACTCGCTTCGAGGGTCTCGAATTCGTGAATAGTGGGTTCTATTCGATCCTCGGACTCCGACAACGTTTCCGGAGGTGCGTGTGACGCTTCGGAGTCGGTCGCTGTGTCCTGCCGTTCCGATTTGCCGATTGGCGACACGGCGGGAAACGGCGTCGCAGACTCCGATGCTGCCAAGGGTGTGTCCAGCTCCGGTCTGGCGTCGACGTTATCCGGCGGACGCAGGGCCTCGGCGCCGGCATTTGCAGGCGCTTCGGGCGCCACGCCATCCGATTGGGCAGAATGCCACGCCGTGGGCGCTGTGCCACGCCGCCCGCCGGCCCGGTTCGCAATGATTCGTGCCGAATCGAGCTCAGATTCGTGGCGGCCGGAAGCACTCGATGCGGCATCTTGCGCCTGCCATCCGGAGATGAGGCGCTTGGCGAATCGGACGGCTTCGTCACGCTCCTCACGCGTGACGCCCGAGACGACATTGTGAAGGTGAATGCCGTTGAAGGAAGCCGTGATCTCGGCGAGCTTGCGATCCGATGCAAGCTTCTCCTTCAACTCTTCGAGCCGCGTGCTCATCGTTGCCCGATCATGCCCTTGTCGATTCTCGCGGATGCGAGCCCGCCACAGCGGAGAGTTAGCTGAGATTGGCCATTGTCACCCAACTGGCAGGCGTTGTCGCCTGCCAAAATGGGAGGGCGCCGCGACGGGGTCGAGGCGCCCTCCAGTGCTGGCTGAGGTGATTTTCCTCAAACCCGCGCGACACGCGACGGATTTGTGGCGTCAGGCGCTCGCGCTGGCTGCCTTTTGCAGGGATTGGTAAGTATTCAGGACCTTGTCCGCGTAGCGTGAGCGCGGATTCTTCAAGCTGCCATTGTAGCGCAGCAGTGCCTTTCGCAGGTCTCCATCGCTCCGGTCGAGATACTGCACGAGAATGCGTGTTCCGACTCGAATATTCTTGGCCGGGTCGAACAGTGCCTGCGGCCCCCCGATTTCGCGAATTTTTTCGGGATGCCACTTCGGGACGATCTGCATCAGGCCGCGCGCCCCGGCCCGACTCACCACCTGCTCGCGGAACGTCGACTCGACAGCAATGACGGCGAGAATGAGCTCGGGAGAAAGTTCGAGTTCCGCGCCCCGGCGGAACGCGGCCTCGACGATTGTGCGGGCTTTCTTGGGTGGAACGGAATATCGCTCTTGGATGTGTTGCACCAGCACTCCCGGGCGCGGCCGGCGATTCGTAACCCGGTTCTTGTTCAGGGTCACATCTCGTTTCGCTTGGGTCGCAGCGTCGACTCGCGCGAATGCACCGGGTGTGCTGATCAGCAGAACCAGAAGTGCAACCACGAACTTCCAACCAATCACAACACGCGGATCATGGGCCGGCGTCACATTACGCAACATGGTTCTCTCCCGTGCACGAACCAGGTGACCGCACTCGGGGGCGTCACCGCGTGACGGCCGAATACTGCTCCGAGACGGTCAGGTTGTGCTGATGCAAATGAATGATGCAACGCAGCATAACGCATCTTATGACGCGCCGCAACATTTTTCTTAGTTTCGGTAAGTTAGCGCCAGAGCTCAGAATTTGCTTGAGATACGAACGCAATACCCGCCAAATTTTCGCACATTTAGCACGCCTGTGTCCATAATGAGATACTGTCCCTTCGCGCCCAACAGTCGCCCCTGCAAGCTGCGCGCCTTGTCCAGGTTCAAGGCGGCTACCTTGTCCGGGAAGCGTTCTACCGGGTAAAAGAACTGTCGGACTTCTGCCCCATGGATTCGGGAAATCGAACCGGGTCCGAAGCGGCTCGCCATGCAGCTCAGCTCCGCCGCGCACTGCTCCAGCAATCGATCCCGCTCAACCGTCAGGTCGAGGGGGCGTGGTGTCCCCTTTAACATTCTTCGCCAATCCGTCTTGTCGCTGACGTGCGAAGCGAGTGCGGTCTCGACCAGCCCGGATTGCAGGCGGCTGTTCACCCGCATGATCGGCAGTGCCTGGGTCGCCCCCTGGTCGATCCAACGCGTCGGGATCTGAGTCTCGCGGGTGATGCCGACTTTGAGCCCCGAGGAGTTTGCGAGGTATACGATGTGTGGACGCATGCAATTCGCCTCGCCCCAGTCGGGTTCTCTACAGGTGCCCAGGTGGTAGTGGCAGCGTTCTGGGCGAACGATGCACATGTCGCAACGTGCCAAGCGCTGACTGCACGGAAAACAGTACCCCTGGTTGTAGCTTTTCCGGGTGGCGCGTCCGCAATGTCGACAATGAATTTCTCCCTCGAAAACGATGCTGAGCGTCTCGCCAATCAAGGCGTTCAAGTCCGCACTTTGCTGGCCCACCAGCAGTCGGTAACGGATCGGATCGGCGTACTCGGCCTTCATCTTGCTCAGGTGGCCTTGCAGGTCCATGGAATTCATTCACTCCGACAGTGGATTGACGGGTTGTGCGGCTCTCGGGAAAGATCTGACCGAATCCTTGCGGCAACTGCCAGGTCTCGGCGACACGTTCACTTGCCGCGGGTTAGCCCGGATATTTCACCAGGGCGGCTGCGAATTCCGCCAGCATCCGGGGTCCCTGATGAAGTATCTGGGCTAGCCAGAGTTTCCTTGGTGCGCGAGAGCCACTGGGTCGCTCAGGGAATCGGTGCGCCGCGCTGCTCCCGGCATCAGGCCGCACCCGCCGAGCAATGCCTGCCATGCCTCGGTGTGCCGCCGAACGGCTCGTTCGAAGTGCTGCCAAAGCCCCGACTCATGGGATTGGGACCACATTTTCTGCCAATAGGACTGAAAAGCCTGCGGCAGGGGCTGCGGTTGCTCTGCCAAGAGTGCGCGCAACGCCCGGTGCCACTGGCGTGCCTGCTGATGGACGCGTGCGAGAAACGGTTGAACAGCCCCGCCATAGAATTTGATAAAAACGGTCTTGAGTATCTTGGACTTTCGATTCGGTACACCCGAGTGGCAGAAAGGACGTTCCGCAACGGCCAGTTCCAGAGTTCCCGCAGCACGCTCCAGATAGCGCCGGAGGAGATCGAGCGTCTTTGCAAGACGGCCTCCGTATTCGTGCAAGTACAAGCTTTGCAAATGGGCCTCGAGTGCCTTTGAATCCGGCACCGACTCCAGTGCCCGCAAACTCTCGGCAAGACGCACCAGCGCAAGAATTGCCTGATGCGAGTTCACGAATCCGCCATCGCCCACCGTTGGCAGCGGAGCGTTTGCCAGGCTGAACACCGACTCCATCTCGGTGCTGTCGAACGTGGCGGCCCAGAGAACTTTCCGCAGGCCTCGCTCCTTCGCGGCCAGGGTGACCGACATGAACTCGTGCAATTCCGGGTCACCTATGCCACCGCGATCGAGCAGCCCGGCACAGGCGCGGAGTCCCTGCAGGAAACGAATCTCGTAGATCAGCCGCTGAGAGGCTGGCATCACCCGCCCTAGGATTGCGTTACGCTCGACGATGAGCGGCAGCAGGTTGCAGTCCACCAGTTTGAGCGCGTCCAAGACACCAATACGCAATTCCTCGAACTCCATTCGGCGTGCCCGGTGGCTCGGGTAGGACTCGAGGGGGAACGGGGGGGGCAGTTCCGCGGCCACTTCGGTAACGTTCTCCACGCGGTCCGCGTAATCGTCCAGCATCGATTCGGGTGAACCCGCCCGGTCGCAGCCGAGCAGCCCCACCGCCAGGGTCGGCCAGACAAGCGTATTAAGCCATTCACGGCTTATCAATTGCCCTCCCAGCGCCCTCGCAGGAGTCGGAGACGCAAGAGATTGAGCATCGAGATGACCGAGAACTGCCGAACTTTGTCCGGACCGCCGGGAAGGCGGACCTCCACGGACTCCGATTCGCTGCCCAGAGCAACGCCAAGAAATACCGTGCCAGCTTCATGCCCACCGACCGGTTCGGCACCCGGGACGCCCGTCGTCGCCAAACCGATATCGGCGCCGAACTCGTGCCGAGCTGCGAGCGCGAGAAGGCGTGCAGTTTCCTTTGAGACCATCGGCCCTTGGTGCCTCCCCAGGAGCCGCTCGATCGCGGAGGCGGACAGGCACACGATTCCTCCCTGGAAGACGGAGCGCGCCTCGGGCACCGCACCGAGTCGGGCCGTAACCATCCCTGCGCTTACCGTCTCCACGACACCCAGGGAAAGCCCCGCAGCCCGCAGCTGGGCCAACACCACGGACTCCATGGTCTCGGTGTCGACGCCGAACACGAGGTCCCCCAACGATTCCCGTAGGCCCGCCTCTTCCGAATCCAGCATGGCCCTTGCCGCCGAGTCGGTTTGCGCTTTGACGGTGATGCGCACTTTCAGGCCCTCGATTCCGCTCGCCAGAAACGCCAGCGTGGGATTTCCGATGCGATCGAGCTCCCTGATACGTTGGGCCAGTTGTTCGGCCAGGCCGGATTCCGACTGCCCCCAGGTGCGAAGCGTCCGGCTGACAATGATCCCTGGCTCACCGCTCCGTGCCCGTAGATCGGGCAACACGGTGCCAACGAGCATTTCCTTCATTTCAGACGGCACCCCGGGAACGGCGTAAATCACTTTGTTGCCCATCGGGCATATCAGGCCTGGTGCCGTGCCGGGCATTTGCGGAATCGGAGACGCACCGAGCGGCACATCCGCCTGGCGTAGGTTGTTGTCCGGCATCGGTCGATTGCGGGTACGAAAGCGCTCACGTATGCGCTTGACTAGGGCCGCATTTCGCTCGAGGGACACACCCAGCAATTCGGCGATCGCTTCGCGTGTAATGTCGTCCTGCGTGGGACCGAGCCCGCCACAGGTGATGACGGCATCGCTGCGTCCTAGGCCTACGCGCAGCGCCGTGGCGATGCGCTCGAGATTGTCGCCGACCCGCGTCTGGAAGTGAGAGTCGATGCCGGCCAGCGCCAGTTGCTCCCCAATCCAGGCAGAGTTGGTGTCCACGTGTTGACCGAGTAGAAGCTCGGTTCCGATCGCGATGATCTCGCAGCGCATGATCCGTTATCGAGGCAGTGCAAATTTGGGCACATGATAATGCGACAAACCATAAGATGCTGGCACAAACGGCCTTCGCTGGTTACCTTAATCGGGCTTTCGCACTGAGCGGACGGTCCCTCAGCGCTCAGCGGCAAGGATTTACCTGATGATGGGCAGATTCCAGTCCACCAATGTAAGGCATTGTTTGTCAATCGATTGTCGGTCCATGCAGCGCTCGAAGGGTCGGTCGATCCCACTTCAGCCGTCAGTGGGATCGTGCCTCCGCTGGCGATCAGCCGACTTGGTCGGTCAGGACGGTCCGAATTACCGAATCCCGATGAGATGTCGGGTCTAGCCCCATGTGCGGTCGTTACGCGAGGCACTCGACGGTGCGCGAATTCGCGCAGTTGCTGGGTGTCCAGGGGGAACTGGATCTCGAACCGAGCTTCAATGTGGCGCCGACGCAAGCCATTCTCGTCGCCCGGTGCGAGGAGCCGCGGCAGCGCCGGCTGACACTACTGAGATGGGGACTGGTGCCATTTTGGTCGAAGGGGCCGGATAGCCGATACAGCATGATCAACGCGCGAGCCGACACCATTGATAGCAAGCCGGCTTACCGAGCACCGTTTCGCAAGCGGCGTTGTCTGGTCGCGGCAAACGGCTTCTACGAGTGGCAGCGAGGGGCGACCGGAAAGCGGCCGTTTTTCATTGGAATGGCGGATGGATCACCCTTCTACATGGCCGGTCTGTGGGAGCGCTGGACCGGACGCGATGGCACCATAATCGAATCGTGCGCTATCGTAACCACCGAGGCGAACGGCTGCGTGTCCGATATCCACGATCGAATGCCCGCAATTCTTCCTCGCGAAGATTACGACGCCTGGTTGGACACCGATCTCGACGATCCCAATGTCCTGAAGGCACTGCTGCGCCCCTATCCGGCCGAGGCCATGTGTGCCTACCCCGTCAGCACGCGGGTCAACAGCCCGGCAAACGATGACGACCTATGCATGGCTCGAATCGAGGAAGATTGATCTATGCTATTAGGCCTCCCCGCGTGAGGTTTTCGATGTCAGAAGTATTCAAATGGACCATTGCCGCCATTGCCAGTGTGCTTGTTGCGGTTGCGGCACCCGCTATGGGCGAGCAACCGGCCGCGGGACTGGAACAATTCTTTGGCCGCTACCAGGGCACCGGCATCGTCGAAAGCAGCGACGAGAACGGTGGATCCATGTCGCTGCGCAATCTCGACGTTGTCATCGCCCGTGCACCGGACGATGGGTTTCGGGTGCAGTGGACGGCGCTCATCCGAAGGTTGAACGGGAACGTTCCCTCCTATGTGCGCAAAGCCGTGAGGCAGTCCTACTTTCCGATAGATCGGCCCGGCGTGTACCGCGGAGCGGAAAGCGGCGACCCGATGGCTGGCGAGTCATTGAATTGGGCGAGGATTTCGGGCCAGACTCTAACTGTTTACCAGCTGGTTCGGAGTGACGAAGGCGGCTTCGAGGTGTTGTCCTACGAGCGGACCTTGACGGATGGGGGTATGCATCTCGTGTTCCGTCGATTGAGCGACGGTGAAGAGGTGCGCACCGTCGAAGGCGCATTGAAGCGCGTTGGGGACTGAACGCCAATGCTTGTCAAATTGACATCGTCAATGCTTCGTCGTTCGACGACGACCCTGTTGCTTCTCTCCGGAGTGGTGCTCGCGGCAGCGGTGTCCGCGGCGAATCTGACGCCGGAGGATTTTTTCGGCACTTACGTCGGTCGGGCCCAGGTCTACGATGCCGATGGCCATCTCGAGGGCGAGCGGGATGTGGACGTGCTCATCGAGGGGGAAAAGCGCGGTGGTTTCCGAACGACCACGGTCGTCGTGGAACTCGTGGAAGGTCGGAGGGACGTGCAGGGCGTCAAACGAAGCGTCATCGAATCACGCTTCGCTCCGGGTTCTGGCGCGCTGTTCCTGGAAAGCGAGCGAGGCAGCTTGTTCTCCAAGAGGAAGGCACCGGATCCATTGGCCGGAGACGCCCTGAGGTGGGCTCGGGTCAAGGGCAGCACCCTGACGATGGTCTCCTTCGGCATTCTCGAGGATGGGCGCTACGAGCTCCAGATAACGGACCGGACGCTGACTAAGGACGGTATCGATCTAAGTTACCGGCGCTATGTCGATGGAACATTCGTGCGGTCCATCAAGGGTGCGACCATCAAAGTCGATTAATGAGCCCGAAAATACCAACGGGATTCTGAGCTCAGCGGGGGGGGCGATCACGCCTGTCCCGCAGGAACGATCCATTGTGCCAGCACTCGGTCAAGATCTTCACCGCGCACGGGTTTGGCCAGGTAGTCGTCCATTCCGGCGGCGAGACATTTTTTTCGATCGCTGTCCATGGCATTCGCGGTCATGGCGATGATGGGTGTGTGCCGAGTCTCTCCCTCGGCTTCTCGAATCCGTCGCGTCGCCTCGTAGCCGTCCAGTTCTGGCATTTGCACGTCCATGATAATCGCATCGAAGC
>JBFGYN010000059.1:0-13000 GCA_041587415.1 Candidatus Competibacterales bacterium
CAACCATGCGGGACGAGGCGTAGCTGATCCCGGCAAAAGCCCGGCAAGGATTCAGACCCGCTTCGGCATTATTCTTCGAGCTGGCAACGATTCCGACAGGTCGGAAACGTTATGCCATTTCTCTGATCGCAAGCGTTTTTAGCGTTAAAATGCCGTGTACCGCCCACCAACGTGCGAGTGGTTACTCGGGAGAACCCTATGCAACCGGCCAAGCAAGAGGCACTGGAGACAATCGGCAAGTTGCCCGACGACGCCGATATGGACGAAATCATGTACAGGCTCTACGTGCTTGACAAGATTCGTAAAGGCCAGAGTGCCGCAGACCAGGGTCAGACCATCACTAGCGAGGCATTCCAGCGCGAGATCGATACATGGTGATCTGGTCGGACCCGGCCAGAGAAAGTCGCCCAGGACATCGCCGAGCGGGCGGCAGCGCTCGACGAATTGCCGCGGTTGGGTAAGGTAGTTCCCGAACTCGACGACGAAGCCATACGCAAACTATCGATATATTCCTACCGCATCATCTACGAAATCAGGCATCCCGGTATCGTTATACTGGCCGTAATCCACCAGCGGCGGGATTTCCAGCCGGAACTGCTTGAGCGATAGATCTGTAGAACAGGCTCTCGGTTTGACACGCGCTTGACGTAAGCGAATCGCATTGTTGGCAAGGCATTGCCTGCCGATCCGATTCCTCACCGGCAAAAGACCGGCTGGAAAAATGTGTCACGCGAGCAAAACAAGAACTTGACGGGATATTATGATCGTATTTACTTTCGTAAGTACGCACCAGTTCCTGTCAACATGCGCCAGATCCGCACCAAGGTCTTCACGAGCGGCAATAGCCAGGCGGTTCGATTGCCACGCGAATTTCGCCTGGACCAGGAAGAAGTCTATATCCGCAAGGAAGGCAAAAGCATTGTGATTTTCCCCCTGCCCGCTTCCTGGGACGGTTACATGGAAGACTGCGAGCACTTGTCGAATGATTTTTCGCTTGACGGCGCGCCGCTGCCGAAAGATGTGGAACGCGACTCCTTATGATCCAGTGGTTGCTGGAGACCAATGCTTGTATTGCCATCAGGAATGATGAACACCCAGCGTCCGATCGAGACTCACCGAGCATGCCGTGACCGACGTGGCCATGTCGGCTGTTACCTTGTACGAACTGCGATACGGCGTTGCCAAGTCAAGCAAGATCGGACAAAACCAAAATACCCTTGATGCGTTCCTTGAATATATCCAGGGGCTGGAGTGTACCGAGGACTGTGCCAACGCCGCTGGGAATCTCCGGGCTGACCTGGAAAATACCGGATCTCTCATCGGTCCGTATGATCTCTTGATAGCGGCTCATGCCCTGACCGCCGACGCAACCCTGGTTATGCACAACACGCGAGAATTCAGCCGGGTCACTCACCTGCGACTGGTCGACTGGGTAGATTGACCCCGCTTGAACCGGGTTTATCTACAGATCCCGATCTTACGCCGGGCTGACTTATCAAGTGACTTCTCTGGAAACAAAAAGCTGTGAGTGCTGGTACCGGTCACCATAACGCAGCGTGCAGGGTGGAACCAGGCGAGTTCGCCAGTCTCAAATGTCACAGCCAATCGGTAGAATCGTGATGTCACGGACGGCGACGCCCTCTGGCCGGGTGACCATGAACATTACGGCATCGGCCACTTCCCTGGCTTCCATCAAGGCCTTTGCCTCCAATGCTTCCGCTAGCTTTGCTTTTGGCCAGGCATCGATCAACGGTGTAGCGACTGGGCCCGGAAGTACTGATCCAAGGCGTATATCGTGTTTGATCAATTGGCGCCGTGTCGCATGCACGAATGCCTGCACCGCGAACTTCGACGCCGAGTAAATCGGCTCCCATACTACGGGAACGACACCGGCGACAGATGAAGTGAACACGATGTCACCGCGTTGGTTGCCGATCATGTGAGGGAGGACCGCGTGAACCGATCTGAATGCGGCATTCGTGTTCAAGTTCAGCACTCGATCCCAGACGTCCGGATCGCCTTCGGCAACCTGGCCTCCGACGTAAGCTCCCGCATTTGCGTGGAATATGTCCAGCTCTCCGATCAATTCGAGAATCCGTGGAAGCATCGAGGAAACGGACGCGCCGTCGAGTAAATCGACCTCGAGAGTACGCGCATTCGGACCGAGCTCGCGACTGGCCTCTGCCAGCTTTTTTTGGTCCGCGTCGATCAGGACCACCGCGGCGCCCGCTTCGAGCATTGCCCGTGCACTGGCCAGGCCGATTCCGGACGCCGCGCCCGTTATCGCCGCGGATTTACCTTTCAGTGCCTGTGTCATTTTGCACTCCTATTCATTCTGAGTCTGGACATAATCCGACGTTCGCGGCTCCGCGATCGACATCTCCTTCCAGTTCGCATCGGAAATTATAAAATCGGCGCAATGGCTATTTTCTAGAACGTATTTGGCGTTGGGGAGATCGTTTCCCTCGATCTTGGCCGCGATTTCCCCAGGGGAAAGTCCGTAGCTATCCCAACGCTTTTGCAACCGGGCACGCAATTCCGACAAAGGCGTTTCTATGAGGACGGTGAGATCGAAGTAATCGCGAAGCCGAGCCCAGGGGTTTTCCATCAACAGCAGGTAATTCCCTTCTACGATCACTATGTCCACGTCACGAGTGATGATCCGCGCCGCCGCTCGCGAAATTTCGATGCCCCGATCGAAGACCGGGACCGCCACTTCCGCGGCATCGTTGGCCTTGAGCCTGGCAAGCATGAAAGACAAACCGCCTACGTCAAAGGTGTCGGGAGCGCCTTTTTGAGCCCTGCGCCGTCGTTCTTCGAGCACTGCATCGTCGTAGTGAAAGCCGTCCATTGGCAGGATTCGAGCCCGGTTCGGATTTCTTCGGTTCAGTCTCTCTTGCAGCGATTCCGAAAAGGTGGACTTGCCTGAGCCCGGCGGACCAGCCACGGCGATGAGACGGCGACAACCACGACCCAGCGAATCAATCGTATGCAAAAAAGCGGGTAACGCATCGGTTCGCCCCCTCGACGATTCTCCTACCAGCATGTGTAGCCGCCGTCTGCCAGGACTACCGACCCGTTGATCAAGCTGGCAGCGTCGGACGCCAGGAAAAGCACGACAGCCGCCACTTCATCGGGGCGCCCCATGCGGCCTATGGGCGTTCCTCCGATCCAGTATTGCTCCAGCTCGGGCTTATCGGTGAAGTGCGAGGTCAGGTCCGTTTCGATATAGGTCGGCGCGACCGCGTTGACGCGCAGGCCGCGCCCGCCCCATTCGGCGGCAAGCGATCGTGTGAGGTGATGCACTGCCGCCTTCGATGCATTGTACTGTGCCTGCTCCTGAGGACGATTGGCGATTTCCCCGGACATCGAGCCCACGTTGACGATAGTGCCCTTGCCAGCCCGCAGCATCGCTCGGCCAAATGCTCGACTGCACCAGAAGAGGCCGTTCAGATTGACGTTCATGGTGGTGAGCCAGTCCGCATCCGTCATGGTTTCCGCTGGCAGGAAACTCTTTCCGACGCCCGCATTGTTGACCAGAATATCCGCCGGGCCGCGGCGTTTCACGATGTCATCGCAGTAGCTTTCGACCGCTTCGGATGACGTAATGTCCAGCTCGGTGCCGTAGACCTCCCTTCCGCTGGAACGAAGTCGATCTGCGGCGATGTCCGCGGCTTTTCCGTCGATGTCCGCGATTTCGATTATTGCTCCCGCTTCCGACAAGGCTTCGGATATTGCCCAGCCAATCCCCTTGGCACCGCCGGTGACGACGGCCACCCGCTTGTCCAGGCGAAACCGATCAAGCATTGGCTGATCTTGCATGGGTAAGCTCCTCTTCTTCAGTGTGAACGATCCGTTCGCCGGCGGTGTCGAAGATGTGGCATTGTGGGGGACTTGGTGTGAGATAGACCTCGTCTCCGGCATTGATGCCGCGCTGACCCACGCCGCGCACCGTGAGCCGGCCCATGCCAGGTAAGTCAACATACAGAAACGCGTCACTGCCGAGTTGCTCCTCCAGCGCGACCGTGCCCTTCCACAAGCCTTTCTCCGTGGAACAGTCGATGTGTTCGGGACGAATACCCAGGGATCTGGGGTGGGCAGAACGGCTATGTGCCAGGCCCGGCAACGGCAGCCGGTGCCCGCCGCTCAGAACCAGCTCATCGCCCTCGTGCCCGGTAACTTCGAGGATGTTCATCTTCGGCGATCCGATAAATGTGGCGACAAAGATATTGCGCGGCCGGTCGTACAGCTCCAGCGGGGATGCATATTGCTCGACCCTGCCGGCATTGAGCACGGCGATCCGGTTCGCCATCGTCATCGCCTCGATTTGGTCGTGGGTGACGTAGACCATCGTCGTTTTCAGAGAATTGCTCAGACCGATGAGTTCGACCCGCATCTGAACTCGTAGCGCCGCGTCGAGATTGGATAGCGGCTCGTCGAACAGGAACACCGCCGGATCGCGCACGATTGCCCGACCGATTGCAACCCTTTGACGCTGACCGCCGGAGAGCTCACGCGGATAGCGGTCGAGGAGTTGGTCGAGAGAAAGGATGCGCGCAGCCTCCCGCACTTTCTCCTCGATAATCGGTTTGGGTGTCTTCGCAATCTTGAGACCGAAGGCGATGTTGTCTCGTACAGTGATGTGGGGAAACAGGGCATAGGACTGAAAGACCATGGCCAAACCCCGTTCGGACGGGCGCAGCCCAGTGACGTCCCGCTCGCCAATCAAGATCCGTCCGCCGTCGATGTCTTCGAGCCCGGTAATGGATCGCAATAAAGTCGACTTGCCGCATCCCGAAGGCCCGACAAAGACAACGAATTCGCCATCTTCGATTTCAAGACAGACGTCATTGAGAACGTGAACGGCGCCAAAATGCTTGTCGACGTGATCCAGAACTATTTTGCCCATCAGAGCCCCCTGTCGATTTCGAAGCCGGAGCGGACAGAATTGGTTTCCGCCGCCGACTTTAGACTCGCACGGATGAAATCAGCGGCATGTCGCGCAAGATCTTCGCTATCGTCCCAAAGATTACGCCAGATGCCCAGGATTCCGCTCAGGGGCTGTCCGGAAATCACGGAGGAGAACGACTCGAAGGTGATCGGACCTTCATAGCCGATTTCCGCCAGGCTTCGGAAGATCTCGCCGAAATCCACCGAACCGCTGCCCAGGTAGCCTCTATGACTTTCACCGATATGAAGATAGCCCAAACGTCCGCCGGTCTCTCTGATCGTCCTGCCAGGATCCGCCTCTTCGAGGTGCATGTGGTAGGTATCGAGGTGCACCTTGACATTGGGTGCATCGATGCGCTTGCACATCTCCACCGCCTGAGCCGCGGTATTCAGTACGTTTGACTCGTAGCGGTTGACCACTTCGAGACCGATCGTGATGTCGCTCTTCCGGGCCTCCTCGCACACTCGACCGAGAATATCGACCGCCGCCTTCATACCGTCAGCGGAGGGAGGGGCCAAATACTTCTGAAATGCTGAATAGAGAATTCCGCAGACGTGCGTCGCGCCGAAATCGCGGGCGACCGCCAGCGCTTCCTTCAGCCGCGCTTCGCCGCGTCGGCGTGCATCCGGATCACCACTGGAAATATCGGTTTCGCTATCAAGTCCAAGCGACATCGTCGCGCCGAGTCCGGCACTCTCGAGGCATTTCCGGGTATGGACCGGGTCGATGGACGCGGGATCGAGGGCGGCAATCTCAATCAGGTCGAAGCCCAGTTCGGCAGATTTGCCAATCGAATAGGCGGCACTGTCGTGGTCCCAACGCCCCGCCCATACGAACGCGTGAATGCCCAGTTTGTTCATCTGATATGTCCTCCGTATGTCCTTTTGATTAGTACTCCCGAAGCCGGATTCGGAGCCGGATGTACCAACCCATCCTTCCTGCATGTGCGTGCGGCGGCCCGGGTATCGACCTCGAACGTCAAGGCAGTGATCCCTGCCTGTTGGTGTCGTTGTTGCTGGTCTTCTACCCAGCTTCGCCATCGTCTCCCATTTAGCGCTTTCATCTCTTTCCCCTCTCGATTTGCTAGCTCTTGACCGCGCCCATCGTCAGACCGGAAACGATGTGCCGCTGCATCAGGAGCGTGAATATGATGGTTGGAACGGCCTGGATTACCGACGCGGCGGCGATGAGTTCCCAGAAGGTGTTGCCAGTCGTCACAAACGAGGAGATTACGACCGGAAACGTCTTGGCGGCGCGGGTCGTCAGGAACAGCGCGAGCAATAGTTCGTTCCAGGCAAAAATGAATACGAATGTGGATACGGTCGCGATTCCACTTTTCGACAATGGCAAGGCGACCTTCAGGAAGGTCTGTACGGGCGTGCAGCCCTCGAGCGTCGCCGCCTCGATGACTTCTTTCGGGACTTTGCGGAAGAAAGACATCGCGACCCAGACCGCAAAGGGAATATTGAAGCCCGCATAGATGACGATCAGCGCCCAGAGCGTATCGATCATTCCGACGCTATTGACGGCCATGTACAGTGGAACGGCCGCTGCGATCGGCGGCATCATCCGCGTCGACAGTACCCAATCGGCAAAGAACTCCTTGCCCCTGAACTTGAACTGCGCCAGCGCGTAGGCGGCCGGCAGCGAAAGGATCATGCACAGCCCCGTAGCGGATAGTGTCACGATGATCGAATTGAGCAGAAACTCCCAGTTCTCCGTAAGCAGCTTCGTGTAGTTTGACAGGTGGCCAAAATCCGGAATCCAGACGGGGGGGATCGAAAAGATCTGGCTAATCGGCTTGAAGCTCGCCAGGAACATCCAGATCAGCGGTGCCGTAAAGACAAACATGATCAGCAGGCCGGCTAGCAAGGCCATGGTCTGGCTTCGTGCACGCCTATTCATTTTCAACACTCCGGAGGTAACGGATTGCGAACGTCGAGATGACGATGCTGATGATCAGGATGACGACTGCCGCGGCCGAGCCATACCCGATCTGGAAGTACTGAAAGTCTTGCTTGTACGCGAAGAACGTGACGACTTCCGTCGCCGAGCTCGGCCCGCCACGCGTGGTGACATAGACGATGTCGAACAGGCGGAGGTTGTCGATAATTCGCAGGATTACGCCCACGATGACGATACCGCGAATGGCGGGTATTTCGATCCAGGCAGCGATGTGGTACCACTTTGCCCCATCGACTTCGGCGGCCTCGTACTGTTCCTGATCGATCGAAGTCAGGCCAGCCATCATCAGCAGCATCATGAAAGGTGTCCACTGCCAGCTGTTCACCAGTATCATCGTGGTCAGGGCCACATCGGGGTCGCTGAACCAACCCAGCGGTTCGATTGACGCTTGCTCGAGTAAGAAGTTGGCGACACCGAGGGTCGGGTTGAATATGTACGCGAAAATCAACCCAATGCAGATCGGCGTAATCATCATCGGGATGATCGACATCGAGCGCATGAACGCTCCGAATTTTGTCGCTCGAAGTGAAAAGAAGACCTTCGCGGCCAGAAAGCCGAGGACAATTTCAATCGTGATTGACGAAACGGTCAGTACGGCTGTATTGCGGAGCGCATCGAGGAATATGTCATTTGAGAACAGGTCCGAGTAGTTCTCGAACCAAGCGAATCGTTTTCTTTGCAGTGCGGTGAGCTTGACCCTGTGCAGGCTAAGGTAGACGGAATAAACGAAAGGAAAAACGGTGAGAATTACCAGGTATATTCCGGCGGGTGCAAGAAACAAAAGCCTCTCGCGGACATCGCGACCGAGAAAACCATCTGACGATCTACCGGTAAGCGTTGTTTCCATGATCCAAACCCTGTAATCGTGCCGTTAATCGCCGTCTTATGCGAATATTTCGCTCGGTTGGATGGGGCGGAGGCGCGAACGCCCCCGCCTCCCGGGAGGTCCCTATTTCAGGAGCCCGGCATTGGTCAGCATTTCGCTGACCTCCTCGGTGGCGTCGGCCATGGCCTTCTCCGGTGAAACCTCGTCGATGATCGCGCGGTTCACGTGCAGGCCAATCGCGTCGATCATCTCGAAAGTCAACGCGTGGCGCGGGCGAAGTTCGACCCAGGCCGCCTTTGCCGACTCGTAGAGCGTCGGCAGCCACGGCTGCGCCGCAATCACTTCCGCATCCTGGAACGTGGAATGCCGGCTGGCAGGCGCGCCCTTCAGAACCCACTGCTTGTGAACCTCCGGGCTTGCGAACCAGCGCATGAAATCCCAGGCCGCGTCCTTGCGTTCGGAGTGCGCGTTCAGGCACATGATCCAGCCGCCCACCGGGGGAACCGACTTGGCACCCTTGGCATGCGGGAACAGGGTGACGTCCCACTTACCGGCGACCTTGGAAATGTCAGGGTTGTTCAGGCCGGGAGTTCGCACGGACCAGGCGTTGATCATCGCGACATTGCCTTGCGCGAACGAATTGAAACGCTCGTCCCAGGCGAAGCCTTCCACGCCCGTGGGTCCATACGGAACCATGTCCTCGAAGAATTGCAGCATCGCTATCGATTCCGGGCTATTCAGCGTCGGTGTCTGATCGGCATACGGATCCGGGCTGCCCGGATAGTTGCTTTTCCAGGGCTTGCCGCCGGCGCTGTAGATCCATTCGAAATACTGCTGACCGGCAGCGGCGCCGCGCCGGAAATTCATCGCGTAGCCCGATACACCCGGGAACTTCGAGCTGTTTTTGACGGCCTTGGCGGCGGCCATCACGTCATCGAAAGTTTTGGGAGGTGCGATACCCATGGCTTCGAAGATGTCCTTGCGGTAGTGCAGCATGTGCCAATAGGCGCCGACCGGCAGGCATTGGCGCTGGCCGTCCCAGACGGCTTGCCCGGCGAAGCTCTCCACGTAGTCGTCCCAGGCGATCAGGGACGGATCAGTGCCACCGAGCCTGTTTTCTACGGGGTCCAGACAACCCGCTTCGACGAATTCGCCAATCCAGATTCCGTCGATGAACAGAACGTCATACTGGCTGTCTCGCTGCGAGCAGCCGAGGATCTGTTTTTCGTGAAGCGGGTCATAGCCAAATCCGTCGACCGTGACTTTCGCCGAAGTCAGCTTCTGGAAATCCGCCGTGATATCGCGCAGGGGATCGATGAAAGGATCGGCAATCACCATCAGGTTGACCGCCTTGCCGGAGTGATCCCCGAGAATCGAGCCCCAGTCGGATTGCGCTTTGGCGGCGGTAATCATTGCCAGCGCGCACGTCGACACGGCCAGTGATAGTTTCAGTTTTTTCATTTCTGGTTTACTCCTCTTGGATAATGTCAGTTTCGATCCCTTTTATTGAGACAAGCCCCTCCCGCCACAGCCGAAGCCGTGTCATAGATTTGCGTTTTCCCTGAGGCTTTCGGTGCTTCTCCGAGCACCAACTCGCTAGGAGTCGGGGCTACCCCGGATCCGGGTGGTGGCGGGCCCGTCAGCCGTCGGGTCGCAAATGGAACGAAAGTCCAGGGTCGAAGCTCTTGGAATGAGTTCACACTCCAGGACCAGTGATACCGGTGCGCTATCGTCGCCTGACATCCTGGCTTCGATCTGGCTCCAGGCGGCCTGGGCCATCAGGGTTATCGGCTGCGAAATCGTGGTGATCGCCGTCTTTCGAGCGATCATCCATTCATAATCGTCAAAACCCAGTAGCGCTACCTCATCAGGTATCGCGAGATCGTTTGCGATTGCAGCAGACAAAGTGCTTAAAGTCAGTGCATTGGTCGTCGCGAGAATCGCGTCGGGGCGCGGCGAACGAGCAAGTCGCCGGGTTAGCAACTCGGCCGCATTCGCGTAGTAATACCCAGCCTCGACAAATTCCATTTTTATCGTGGCGGAACCTCGCTCCTCGGCAGCTTCCCGAACACCCGCACAACGCTCACGTATATTGTGCTTTTCGAATGACGACGCGACGACCAGCAAGCGCTCGCAGCCCAGTTCCGCCAGGTGATCGAACGCCTTTCTTCCCGCCTGGCGATTGTCTACCGCTACCGTATCGGTGACCAGGGACTCTGCTGTCCTGTCGATAATGACGTAGGGAACCCCGCTCTCGATCGCCAATTGTCGATTCGCGAATTCGTCCTCGGCCGGGATCGCAATCAGCCCCGAGGGTTGCCAGGCCAGCATTGCTCTCAGTCGCGATAGTTCGGTGTCCTCATCCTCGCCGGAAGATGAAACGATCAGCTCGTAACCCTTCTCACCCGCAAGCACTTCGATATTGGCGACTATGGCTGAGAAAAAAGGGTTGTCGATCTCCGGCACTATCACAGCGACAACCGGCGATTTTCCGGACCTCAGATTGGCCGCGGAGCGTGTCGGCTGATACCCGAGTGCCTTCGCGGCCTTCTTGACGCGCCGGGCAATTTCGTCGTCGGTCGAGCGGCGGCCGTTCATGACATTCGATACCGTCGCCGTTGAGACCTTCGCTCGCTTGGCAACCTCTCTAATCGAAATTTTCTTTTTCCCTAGCACTGCTTCCTCCCCTGAGCAGACGCATTTCAAATACTGTAAAACGTTTTATCATAAAACGTTTTACGGCGCAAGCTGCCTCTCGCCAGATAACATTCAAGAAAAGTTCAGGCCATGCCCAGGTCAGGATTTATTGTTATTGATTCGATTGATTAATCAGCGCCTCGATGTGCTTCGGCTTCAGCGATCTCGCGCTCATACCCCGGTAGCCCAGCTCATGGAGCTGATCGGCGATCAGGGTCAGCATGCGCTCGCGCTTCGCCTGGGTGGTGAGGCTGCCCTCCCGGCAGTGCCGGCAGAGTTGTTTCAACTGGTAGTTCAGGTCTCTCATCGTGTTGTCCATTCAGCTCAGTGTTTCTAACCTATCCGGCAGCCTGGGCTGACGGATTCGCTTGCGCGAAACGGTCCTGGGGCACTACCCCCGAAAACCTGACAATGCCTGGTTCGAGGCAACGCGGGGGTTCCCGGTTGGGAATCACGCCGCGCAATCCAGCTTGCCCGTGCGGGCGGTCGTCGAGTGTGGTTACACCTCCGTTGAAGTAATGCAGGTCTCGCCTGCGGGTTTAAAAATGAGCGCGGTGTGCAAATCGGCAATAGACAGATGCGCTGCCCGGCTCGCGTTGAATAACAGGCGGATGCCTGTTTGATGGGACAGCTTCTACTCCACTGCCCGATATCGAGGAATGGCCGCCTTGAAAATACTGCCGGTGTCGAAGAAGGATCGCGGCTTGCGCCGATGCACCGGTTGCACGATCCGGCGGTGCCTTGGTTGCCACTTTGCCGCAGTGGCCGCGGATGAATTCAAATGCTGTGCTGAATATATACGCCCGGCTCGCATTTATATAGTTCGAAAGCCTGCATCAAACGACGGCCCTTTCGCCATAATCCAGGTGGCATCCGGACAATCTACGGGCAAATCCCACCGTATATCGCTCTCGAGGCCAATTCCGGCCGCGTCACTACCGCGCTTCGCCCTGTAGTGACGCGGCGCTTGCCTCCTGCGGCAGCAGTTACTGAAGAATAACTTGTCGCGGCAAGACATAAGGAGGGTGTCGGCCCGGTGAGTAACAATCTCGAATGCCGGTTTCCGAGGCGTCGAATTTCGACACAACTATATTAGGATCTACTGATTTACCCGGTAAATCGCTGCACCGTGCATTACCGGTATCGAAATTCGACGGCTGTACAGAGAGACGGACAGCATGGCCTGGCGATGGATATCGCTTCTCCCGGTGTGAAATATTAAGCGCAACCCGACGGCGTCAGTCTTCCACGCCATTGGCCAGGTAATTTTCGATGTCGATATCCTGGTACCGAAGGTCGAGTTGCTTCGCTCGAATGTCAGGTACGGCATCTGACAGGTTCAATCTGAAACTGCCATCCTGGTAATGCCGGATCATGGCTTGCAGGTAACCGAGCGGTGATGACTCGATCTTCTCCTGTGCCAGGCAACCGGCCCATTCGTCGATGACCATCTGTGCAGCGACGGGATCGAGCCCGGCCACTTTCTCCCTGGCTGCCGCCCGGAGCTCAACGGGAATCCACCGGGCGAAGTCCAGACCGTCTTTTTCCAAATCACTACTACTACACCCTTTGGTGGTAGTGGGTGTTGTAGTAGTAGTAATTCTTGGGTTTAAGTCCGTAGTAGGTAAGGCTTCCGGCTTTGCCGGACCCGGTGCAGCCGTATCCGGCCAAACCGTATCCGGCAAATCCGGATCTGGTGAATCGGCAATCTCGCGAATGAGATAAACGCCGCCCCGGATACGGCCACGCTCGTCACGCCGGCGCTGAAACTGTGCGTAGCCAAGGGACCGGAGTTCCTTGAGCAAGCGGTAGATGCCGTCGCGCCCCAGGTCGCCGCGCTTGCGCAGATCGTTGACCAGCACCTTCCAGTCGTCCGGCCGGGACAGCAGGTAGCACAACAGTCCCCGGGCCGCCCAGGACAGGCGATCGTCCTCGACGGCGCGCTGGTCCATGACGACGAACCGCTGCCGGCGCGGTGCGCGGATGATGGTATTGCTCATATCTCGCCGCCGAGGATGATCCGCGCGACCTCGTCGGCCGGATAGTAGATTCGCCGGCCGATCTTGCGCCCGCAGGCCTGCAGCGCGCGCGTGCTCGCATCGCTCGGATGTTTCAGGCTGTAGCGAAGACCGCCGGCCGAGCGGCCCAGCAATTCCGCCAGCTGGGCCTGCGATATCAACAGGCCGTAGCGCTCGGTGAGCTGTCGCTCCAGCTTCACGGCGCTCGAACTCGTCTTGTCTCGCATCGGCGGTGCTCTCCTGCGTTAGCCTCGGAAAACTCCAGTTTGCCAACGCCTACCGGCGAGAAATAGCTCGAATACCGCACTCTAAACGCAGCCTTTCGGGCGGGTTTTCAGCTCGCTGAGACGCTACCCTGACCTCCAGGTTGATACCGACTACGCGCAGGTCATATGAAACGCCCCGCCGCCATCACGCCGAGACTGATCCGCTTCCGCGACGCGCCACACTACGTCGGCATGGACCGCAACCGCTTCAACGCCGAGGTACGCCCGTATCTCACCAAGATCCGCATCGGCAGGCAGGGCATCGCCTTCGACCGAC
>JBFGYN010000060.1:0-12960 GCA_041587415.1 Candidatus Competibacterales bacterium
GCACTTGACCGCTTGCGGTCAAGTGCCGCTGCGATGCTCAAGATCTTCTTCGGCGAGGACCGACACGGATGCATGCTGCTCCACTGACCCAGTGGTCCAAGTGCACTGCGTAGCGGCCCCATCCACGAAGCAGAGCGCGCTCGACACTGGAGGACCATCTAATGGCTGCGCAACCTGACGCCGCGGTCGCCCGTGCCGCTGCAAACGACCCAAGTGGGCGCAGGCCACGCTCCGCGCTGACGCGTAGCCGTGTTCGCGCGGCGTGGTTGTTCCTCACTCCCATGCTGCTGGTCATAGCACTGGTGGCGGGGTGGCCCTTGGTCAGGACCATATGGTTTGGTTTCACGGACGCCAACCTGTCAGATCTCTCCAACGCCCAGTTCATCGGTTTCGAAAACTACCTTGCCGTCTACGACGGCGTCTGGGTTGGGGTGCTTGCGGATCCCCTCTGGTGGAAGGCGGTCTGGAATACTGTCTACCTGTCGGTGATTTCGGTCAGCCTGGAAACCACCCTGGGGCTGATCATTGCTCTCGTGCTGAACGCCAACTTCAAGGGGCGCGCGCTGGTGCGCACGGCCATCCTCATTCCCTGGGCCATTCCGACCATCGTCTCGGCCAAGATGTGGAGTTGGATGTATCACGACCAATTCGGAATCATCAATGACATGTTGATGAGCGTCGGGCTCATCTCCCAACCCTTGGCGTGGACTGCAAACCCGGACCTCGCCATGACCGCCGTCATCCTCGTCGATGTCTGGAAAACCACGCCGTTCATGGCGTTGCTGATCCTGGCGGCGCTGCAGATGCTGCCGTCGGACTGCTACGAGGCGGCCCGCGTCGATGGCATCCACCCGGTGCGGGTATTCTTCAAAGTGACATTGCCAATGATCAAGCCGGCGCTCATGGTAGCGATTATCTTTCGAGCGCTGGATGCCCTGCGGATCTTCGATCTGATCTACGTGCTGACCTCGAACAACGAGGACACCATGTCCATGTCGGTGTATGCACGGCAACAGCTGGTGGACTTCCAGGCAGTGGGCTATGGCTCCGCCGCCTCGACGATGCTTTTCATGATCATCGCACTGCTCACAGTGGTCTACATCGTGGCCGGCCGGGTCAAGTTCGATTGAGGGGCGCACAATGAAACTGAAAGACATTGCCTTGAGAGTCGGTTTCTACGCCTTGGTCACGGTGATCGTGCTCTACGCCGTGTTCCCGTTTTACTACGCAATAATATCCTCGCTCAAGAGCGGCTCGCAGCTTTTCGAGATCACCTATCTGCCCAAGTACCTGGAGTGGGGCAATTACGCATCTCTTTTCGTTGGGCAGCCCTTCGCCACCAATATCTTCAACTCGGCACTGGTCGCCACCAGCGTCGTCTTGCTCTCTCTGTTAATGGGCGTCACCGGTGCCTACGCGCTGGGGCGGGTGCAGTTTCGCGGGCGCACGCTGCTACTGCTAACTATTCTCGGGGTATCTATGTTTCCGCAGGTGGCGGTGCTCTCGGGCATGTTCGAGCTAATCAGAGGGCTAGGGCTGTACAACAACATGGCCGGGCTCACACTCTCGTACATGATCTTCACACTGCCGTTCACCGTTTGGGTGCTGACGACGTTCATGCGTGACCTGCCGAAGGAACTCGAGGAGGCGGCCGTGATGGATGGGGCGTCGCCCTGGCAGATCATCACCAAGGTGTTCCTGCCGCTGATGGGTCCGGCGATGGTGACGACTGGGCTGCTGGCATTCGTTGCCGCGTGGAACGAGTTTCTGTTTGCGCTGACATTCACCTTGACCAACGAGCAACGTACGGTGCCAGTGGCCATCGCGCTGATCAGCGGCGCCAGCGCCTACGAGCTGCCATGGGGCAACATCATGGCCGCATCGGTCATCGTCACCGTCCCGGTAGTGGCGCTCGTGCTGATCTTCCAGCGCAAGATTGTTTCCGGGCTAACGGCCGGCGCTGTCAAAGGCTGAGTGAGCCGTCGTTGAGACGATCGCCAACATGCCATTAGCCCCAATTAGCGGCACATCAGGCAATCTTCGGCCTGCTGCCGAGCCGCGAGCATGCAGGTGCCGCGACGCTCTCTGCAGTTGGCTTCAACGAAACTAAGTAATAGGCGGGAGGATCTCGATCCATGGCAGCCATTACCATGCGTAGTGTCTATAAGGCCTACGGGAAAACTCGAGTTATCGAGAACGTGAATCTCGACATCGAGGAGGGCGAGTTCGCAGTGTTCGTCGGACCGTCAGGGTGTGGTAAGTCCACCTTGCTGCGAATGGTGGCGGGTCTTGAGGATATCACCGCGGGTGACCTCAGCATTGCCAACAAACGCGTCAACGACTTGCCACCGGCCCAACGGGGTGTGGCGATGGTGTTCCAGTCGTATGCCCTGTATCCGCACATGACCGTTTACGAGAACATGGCTTTCGGGCTGAAGCTCGCGAAGACCGACACCCAGACCATCGACGAGCGGGTTCGCAACGCGGGTCGCATCCTCCAGCTCGACCATCTCCTGGAGCGGCTGCCTAAGGAACTTTCGGGCGGGCAGCGCCAGCGCGTGGCCATTGGTCGGGCCATTGTCCGTGCCCCCGACGTGTTCTTGTTCGATGAGCCGTTATCGAACCTGGACGCCTCGCTCCGTGTTCAGACCCGCATGGAGATCGCCAGGCTGCACTCCAGTCTTTCGGCGAGCATGATCTACGTCACCCACGACCAGGTGGAGGCCATGACCCTGGCCGACAAGATCCTGTTGCTGAATGCCGGAGAGGCCGTGTTGAAGGACGGCAGCGTGGCTCAAATCGGGGCGCCGCTCGAGCTCTACCATCGCCCCCAGAATCTCTTCGTTGCCGGGTTCATCGGCTCGCCGAAGATGAACTTCATCAAGGGCGAGCTCGAAGGCTCCAGCAACGGCAAGGCCAAGGTCAAGACCGCGGGCGGAGCGACCGTGGAAGCCGACGTGGAGGTCGCCAGCGCCAACGGCTCCCGTGAGGTCACGTTGGGGATTCGTCCGGAGCACACTGAGATTGTCGATAGCAGTGCGACGGGAATCGGGATTGCCGAAGGCAAAGTGGCCTATGTGGAGAAGCTCGGAGAGTCCTCATACATCTACCTTGACATGGCCGGTATCAGCCCTGGCCAGAATGTCATCGTACGTCAGGAAGGTGACACTCAGGTGTCGGAGGGCGACACAATACACATTCGCATGCAGTCGCAAAATTGCCACTTGTTCAATGCTGGCGGCAAGGCCTATGACCGACGCATAGACATTTCGGCGCAGGCAAAGCCCGTGCTCGGATGACACTCCGCAGTCGCCTCTGATTTGCCAATTGGCCTAGCCCAAGCGTCGGCGAGTCGCGGCTGGCCCGCTTCGCTTACCAGGTACCTGGATGAGAGCGGGATTGTGGTGCTTCCGATTGCGCGTTGGGCCTGCAGAGCGTAGCGATAGCTGTGGTTTGAAGGAAAGTGCGATCCCGAAATCGTAACCACGGGGCCGCCAGAACCATCGCCGGAAGCGCGTCCTCGTGACACACTGTATTCTGACGAATGCGGAGGTAGTCATATGATGCCACTTTCAGCGCTTTTGAGCCGCCTGGTGAGCAATGCACGCTAGAACCAGCGGTATCCTTCTACACCCCACCTCGCTTCCCGGGCCGTTTGGCATAGGGGATCTGGGCCCGCGCGCCCGCCAGTTCGTAGACTTCCTTGCGGACGCGGGTCAAGGTCTTTGGCAAGTGCTTCCTCTGGGTCCCACGGGCTACGGTGACTCGCCTTATCAGGCGGTTTCTGCCTTCGCCGGAAACCCACTCATCATCAGCCCCGAGTTACTGGCCCAGGAAGGCTGGCTCACGGGCGAAGATCTGGAGGCTCCGGATTTTCCAGCGGAGCGGATCGACTACGGCGCTGTCATCTTTTGGAAGCATCAGATTTTGGCTCGTGCCCACGAGCGCTTTCGGGAGCACGCCAGCGAGGTGCAAAAGGCCGATCTGGACGAGTTTCGGCGCCGGCACGCGGATTGGCTGCACGACTACTGTCTATTCTTCGCCCTCAAACAGCAATACCCGGTCTCCTGGACCGAGTGGCCGAGTGCCATTTTGACACGCGAGGATCCGGCGATTGCACGAGCGAGGCAGGACTATGCCGATGCCATTGCCGTGCAGGAGTTCATCCAGTACCAGTTTTTTCGGCAATGGGCTGCGCTGAAGGACTATGCCCACAGCAGAGGTGTGCGTCTCCTCGGGGACGTGCCCATTTTCGTGGCCCACGACAGCGCAGACGTCTGGGCCCATCCCGAGTGGTTCCAACTGGATCATGGTGGCAAGCCAACGAAAGTTGCCGGCGTTCCGCCAGACTACTTCAGCGCCGAGGGCCAGCTATGGGGAAACCCGTTGTATCGCTGGGACGTGCTGGAGCGTGAGGGCTATGCTTTTTGGGTGGATCGGCTGCGGCTCCTTTTGACGCTGGTGGATTGCGTGCGTCTGGACCACTTTCGTGGATTTGCCGCCCATTGGGAAGTTCCTGCCGGCCACCCCACGGCCATGCATGGAAATTGGGCACCAGGGCCGGGACCAGCCCTGTTTCAGGCACTGGAAACGGCGCTCGGGCACCTACCCTTGATTGCCGAGGACTTGGGCACCATTACCCCGGACGTACGCGAGCTCCGGGATTCGGTTCGCCTCCCCGGTATGGCAGTGCTGCAGTTTGCCTTCAGCGTTGAGGAGAACGGGATCGGGGATTCCCTTTACCTGCCTCACAAGCATCAACAGAATCTGGTCGTATACACTGGCACCCACGACAACGACACGACGCTCGGCTGGTGGCAAACGCTCTCGCACCAGGACCGGCATTTTCTGCAGCGCTACCTCAGGACCGATGGCCAGGCGATTCATTGGGACTTGATCTACGCGGCAATGAGCTCGGTCGCAAACACGGTCATCGTCCCACTGCAGGATGTGCTGGGTTTGGGGTCGGAAGCCTGCCTCAACCGGCCGGGCCGTGCCGAAGGTAACTGGACCTGGCGGTATCGCCACGACGCCCTGAGCCCTCAGCTCGCAGGGCAGTTGCGCGAAGTCTCGCGGCTATACGGCCGTCGGCCGATCTAGAAATGCCTTGAACAATTCCTTCCGGGAGTTGCCAGGGCACGGAAAGCGAAAAGCGCGGGTTCCGTTTTGCTCGCGGAATGAGCGTGTGGGCAGGTCGATGCCGGCGGCACATCCCTATGGCGCAAGGAATCTCGGAATTAGTAGGGGTTCCCTAAGCTGATGACACAGATCGAGGAACGGTACAATGAAGACGACCATCGTTAGTCTGTTCGACGATTCACGGGACTTGGAGCGAGCAGTCAACGAGTTGAACGCGGGCGGGTTCAAGGAACGCGTATTCGATGCCGCGAACGTCGCCCAAGAGGTCGGACACGGCACGAGTTCGATATTCACGCCGGCGGCCGGACCGGTTCCGGGGGGCGCTGGCCTGGCCCATGGCTACGCCGACGACAGCGGTGAGGCGTTGGCGAGAGCCTTTCGCGATCACTTGTCCGATTTACATCTTCCCGGTGACGAAATCGACTCATTGGTGAGCAGTTTCAGGCACGGCGCAATGTTCGTCGTCGTCACCACCGACCCGTCTCGCGCCGACGCGGCGATCGAGATCCTGCGCAACAGCAACGCGTCTCGGGTCGAGCGGCACGGCTAACCCGGATATTTCACCAGGGCGGCCTTCGGCTAGATCGCAGGTGGTTGATCGGTATAAGTTTATGTCCAGTTTCGCGGCTCAGTTCTGGCGTACAAAGTGAACCGCCGCCAAAAGGCCGCCCTGGTGAAATATCCGGGTTAGCTGCTGGATTCGCGGGCGTCCCCATTCAGCGCAAGTTCCGGCAGGGGCTGCCCGAGCACCTCAGCCAGTACTTCTACTATCATCTCGTGATCGGAGCGCTGGGGCAGGCCGGAAACGGTAATGGTGCCGATGCAACCCGTGCCCTGCAGGATGATGGGGAAGCAGCCACCGTGCGTGGCGTAGTCACTTGCGTTCACACCCAGCTTCTCCGTGAGAGTCGTTTGCTCTCTGCGCAACTGCAGGCCTAACGCGTATGAGCTACGGTGAAACCGCTGCGTCGCGTTGCGCTTGCGACGAATCCAGTCGACATTGTCCGGTGTCGCGCCCGGCATGGCCGCGAAGAACAGGGGTAGCCCGTTCACCTGGATGTCGATGGCGACCGCCGAGCCACGGGCCGCGGCCAGCTCACGAATTCGACCTCCGACATTCCAGGCCGCTGTAGCGTCGAAAGCGGAAAACTGAAGCCGTTGCTCCTGTAGGGCAATGCGCTCGAGGTCTGCGTCTAAGGTCATGGATTGGTGTCCTGTGACGGATGAACGCTGGAAACATGGGAAGCGGGCCAGCCGTTTCAAACCTACCGGCGCCGCTCAGGGGAACCTATACGGTCCGCCGCCTTGCTTCTGGTGCATCGTTCGGGCTAGGCGCCGGAATAGTACGGAGCTCACCGCCTGCTGACAGTTCACAAAGCATAGCTGATCGACCAGTGAACACCCGTCGTTTTCGGAATTCGACCCCTTCGGTAGTCTTTTTCAGTGAGTCAGTCAAGGGGAAGCATTGCGCACGCAGGCACGCCTAGCCCGGATTTTTCACCAGGGCGGCTGCGAATTCCGCCAGCATCCGAGGTCTCTGATGATGTATCCGGGCTGACTTCAGTTGACGCAATTGGAACGTTCCAGTAAGGTACCTCAGCCTTTGGATCGTTCCAATTTTGCGGGAGAATCATCATGCAGTGGGGCCTTATCGGAGCCAGCACGATTGCGTCGGAATGGATGATCAACGCGATTCGAGCCCAGGAGGGTCACGAGATCGCATCGGTTCTCAGCAGCGATGCCGCGCGCGGCGCTGACTACGCTGCGAAGCACGCTATTGGGGCCAGCCACACCGACCTCGACTCACTCATGAGCGACGAGGGCATTGACGCCGTCTACATCTCTACCACGAACGACAAGCATCACCCCCAGGCGCTGGCGGCGATCGCCGCGGGAAAGCACGTGCTCTGCGAGAAGCCGCTGGCGATGACCCTGGCGGAGGCCCGCGAGATCGTCGCAGCGGCCGCCGCAAAGGGTGTCACCTTCGCCACCAACCACCATCTGCGTTGCGCCGGTTCGCACATCGCTGTTCGTGACATGGTCGCGGGCGGTCGCGTCGGCAAGGTGCTCAGCGTGCGGGTGTTCCATGCGGTGCACCTGCCGGAGCATTTGCGTGGCTGGCGCATCAACGATGCGTCCGCCGGGGGCGGTGTCATTCCCGATATCACCGTGCACGATGCAGACACCGTTCGCTTCTATCTGGGCGAGGACCCGAACGAGGTCGTCGCCAAGGCCGGCGTCTCCGGCATGGGGAAGGGGGTCGAGGACAGTGTCATGTCGGTCTGGAGCATGCCCTCCGGGATCATGGTACAGAGTCACGAGAGCTTTACCCACCCCCATGCGCAAACCGGCATCGAGGTGCACGGAACCGAGGGCTCGATTCATGCCAGCGGTGTGATGACTCAGCGCGCGGTGGGTGAGATCACGCTCGTGGACGGGGAGGGCCGCCACCAGATCGAGTTCTCGAAGCACAACCTGTACGAGCACGGCGTTGCCGCTTTCGCGGAGGCGGTGGCGGGCAAGGGCCGCCCCGCGGCGGACGGCGAGGACGGGGTCAAGTCGCTCGCCGTAGCGTTGGCGGTACGCGAGGCGGCGCGGCAGGGCCGGGCGATGTCTGTCGACTACGGCGGAGTCTCGGCATGAGATCGAAAGTCGTATCCGCAGACACGGCGGCGAGCCAAATTGCGGACCGTGCCGTCGTTACCGTCTCGTCGTCGTCCGGCCTCGGTTGCCCGGACAAGGTGCTGGAGGCGATCGGCGCCCGGTTTGACCGCGAGGGGCACCCCCGCGCTTTGACGACGCTGCACCCGATCGCGGCCGGCGATATGTACGGCATCAAAGGCGTGGACCACATCGCCAAGGACGGTCTGCTGGATACGATCATCGCGGGATCTTATCCCAGCGGCCCGTCCTCGCTGCCGATGCCCGAGATTTGGCGGATGCTGGTGGAAAATCGCGCTGCGGCCTACAACGTGCCCTCCGGTATTCTGTTCGACATGCACCGCGACGTGGCCGCCCGCCGGCCCGGGGTGCTGACCAAGGTTGGGCTTGGGACGTTTGTCGATCCCGAGCGCGAGGGTTGCGCCATGAACGAAGCCGCGGCATCGCGTCCCATCGTCTCGCGGGTCGAATTCGGCGGCGACACCTGGCTGCATTTTCCGAATATCGTGCCTGACGTGGCCATCATCCGCGCCACCACGGCCGACGAGCGCGGCAACCTGACTTACGAGCACGAGGGCGCCTATCTGGGCGGGCTCGAGCAGGCGATTGCAGTGCGCAACCACGGTGGGCTGGTCATCGCGCAGGTGAAGCACGTCACGGCGGCGGGCTCGCTGCGCCCGCACGATGTTCGGGTGCCCAGTCACCTGGTCGATCTGGTCGTCGTGGCTCCCGGCCAGAAGCAGACGACCGAGACCGAGTACGATCCGGCCATATCCGGCGAGATCATGCGACCTTGGACCAGCTTTACCCTGGCCGAGCACGGCATCGAAAAAGTGGTAGCCCGCCGCGCCGCCATGGAACTGCGCGAGGGCCAGACCGCAAATCTCGGCTTCGGCATCTCGGCGACGGTCCCGCGGATATTGCTGGAGGCGGGCCATGCCCAGGCGGTGACCTGGGTGGTGGAGCAGGGCGCCGTTGGAGGCATGCCGCTGACGGGATTTGCCTTTGGTTGCGCCTCCAACGCAGACGCTTTCGTGCCCTCGCCGCAACAGTTCACTTACTTCCAGGGCGGCGGATTCGACCTCTCGTTTCTGTCCTTCCTCGAGATTGACGTCCAGGGCAACGTCAACGTTTCGAAGCTGGGCAAGAAGCCGTACCTGACTGCGGGCTGTGGCGGATTTGTCGACATCACCACCCATGCGAAAAAGATCGTGTTTGCAGGCCTGTTCGAGGCGGGCGCCGAGCTCAAGCTGAGCGGCGACGGATTGCGCGTTCGGAAGCCAGGTCGCTTCACCAAGATCGTCGATGCGGTAGAGCACGTTACCTTCTCGGGTCGCCGCGCCCGAGAGACCGGGCAGGATGTGCTCTACATCACCGAGCGCTGCGTGATCCGGCTGGGCGATGCCGGGCTGGTAGCAACCGAGATCATGCCCGGCATTAACCCGGAAAGAGACATCGTCGAGGCATCCGGAGGGCGCGTGACGGTCGCGGACGATGCTGCTCCCATGCCACTTGCCCTGCTGCAGGAAGGGGCGATGGAACTGTCTCCATGAGCCAGATCCACCTGGCAGTCACGGGGCGGATCGCCGAGCTGCGGCTCGATAATCCCTCGAAGCTGAACGCCCTCACTCGGGGGATGCTGTCGATGCTGGAAGCCCATTGCGCGGCTTTGGAGGCAAACCCTGACGTGTTCGGTGTGATCGTCAGCGCCGAAGGCGACCGCGCCTTCTGCACAGGTGCCGACATCAATGACTGGTCCGAATTCTCTCCCGCCGATTTCTCCAGGCATTGGGTGCGAGACGGTCATCGTATTTTTGACCGTCTCGCACGTCTGTCAAAGCCGACGGTAGCGGCCGTATCGGGCCACGCTTTTGGGGGTGGGCTCGAACTGGCAGCGGCCTGCGACATCCGCGTCATGGCGCCCGGTGCCACCCTGGCGCTGCCCGAAGCCGGCGTGGGGATCGTGCCCGGGTGGTCCGGCACCCAGCGGCTGACGCGGCTGCTGCCCGAGCCGGTGGTCAAGGAAATGGCGTTGTTCGGCCGGCGGATCGACGCGGAACGGGCGCTGGCGCTCGGTTTCGTGGCGGAGCTCGCCGAAGAGACGCGCGCGGCGGCCCGCGCCATCGCCGAGTGCCTGGCTCAGACCTCGCCCCGGGCCACCGAGGTCGCGAAGTACATGATCCATGCCGCCGCCGGCGAGGACCGAGCGGCGCTGGTGGAGGCGCTCGGGAGCGGCATGATCGCCACCAGCGCCGACCGGGCCGAGGGCGTTGCCGCGTTCCGTGCGAAACGCAGACCCGACTTCAAGGGCGAATGACCATGACCGAGCTGACCGTGATCGGCGCCGCGGAGGACAGTCGGCTGCCCGCCGAGCCTTTTTCCGCACAACACCTGATCAACGGCGAATGGAGAGGGAGCGCCGACGGCAGTACTTTTGAGCGACGATCTCCTGCCCATAACGAGGTCGTGACCCGCGCCGCAACGGGCGGCGAGTCGGAGGCCAAGCATGCCATCGCGGCGGCGCGTCGCGCGTTCGACGCGGGTGCATGGTCACGCGGGCCAGCGAGGGAACGCGCTACATTGCTCTTGCGGGTCGCGGACCTGATCGACCGGGACCGGGAGCGCATCGCCCTGATCGAGACCCTGGAATCCGGTAAGCCGATCAGCCAGGCCAGGGCGGAGATTGAGGGCGCCGCCGATATTTGGCGCTACGCCGCGTCGCTGGCCCGCACGATTCACGGTGACAGCCATAATAGTCTCGGCGAGGATATGCTGGGCCTCGTCCTGCGCGAGCCGGTCGGCCTCGTGTCGATTATCACGCCGTGGAACTTCCCGTTCCTCATCGTCTCCCAGAAGCTTCCCTTCGCCCTGGCCGCCGGGTGCACGGCAGTGGTCAAGCCGTCGGAACTGACGCCTTCGACTACCGTGGTTCTCGGTGAACTGCTGCTGGAAGCCGGGTTGCCGAAGGGCGTCGTGAACATCGTTCTCGGCTACGGCCAGCCGGTTGGCGCCCGAATGACCACCGACCCGGACATCGACATGGTGACCTTCACCGGCTCGACGGGCGTGGGCAAGGCAATCGTCGCCGCCACGTCGGAGACGCTGAAGAAGGTGTCGCTGGAGCTCGGCGGCAAGAACCCTCAAGTCGTGTTTCCCGACGCGGATCTCGACAGCGCGGTGGATGCGATTGTTTTCGGGGTCTACTTCAACGCCGGCGAATGCTGCAATTCCGGCTCCCGTATCATCGTGCATGAAGAGGTCGCCGAGGCAGTCACCCAGCGCGTTGTGGAGCTCTCTCGCCGCGTGCCCTTCGGTGATCCGTTGAATCCGCAAACCAAGGTCGGCGCGATCGTATCGCCGGAGCACCAGCAGAAGATCCACGCCTATGTGCGGGGCGCCGCAGAATCCGGTGCCAAGATCCGGCTCGGCGGGGCCGATCTTTCGGTGCCGGGGCTCGCCGGCCAGTTCTACCAGCCGACCGTGATCTCCGACGTGAAACCGGACATGGCGATCTCGCGCGAAGAGGTATTCGGTCCGGTCTTGTCCGTGCTGACATTTCGCACGCTCGACGAGGCCCTGGCGCTCGCTAACAATGCCGAATACGGCCTCTCGGCGGGAGTCTGGAGCGAAAACGTGCATACTTGTCTGGAGTTCGCGCGCCGTGCGCAGGCCGGAACGGTCTGGACCAACACCTGGATGGATGGCTTCCCCGAGCTGCCCTTTGGCGGGGTTAAGGAAAGCGGGCTCGGGCGCGAGCTCGGGCGTTATGGGCTCGAAGAGTTCCTCGAGGTGAAGACCGTGCAAATGCGGATCGGCCGCACGCGGACACCTTGGGTGGGTACTCGTCAACCCGCAGGCACGGCCGGCGGCTGACGATCAAAACGACATAAATAATGGAGGAATTCCATGGGTAAGATGACTGGAACCATGACCGCCGTCGCAGCGTTCGCGGCGTCGGCGAGCCTTGTAATGGCCGATGACGTCGAGGTCCTGCACTGGTGGACCTCGGGCGGCGTGGCCTCGGCTCTCAACGTCCTTAAGGAGGATCTCCAAGGACAGGGCATCGGCTGGAAGGACATGCCCGTCGCCGGAGGCGGCGGCACCCAGGCGATGACCGTGCTCCGCGCCCGCGTCACCTCGGGCAATGCGCCGACCGCGGTGCAGATGCTGGGCTTCGACATAACCGACTGGGCCAAGGAGGGTGCGCTCGCCAATCTGAATTCCCTCGCTGAGGAGAACAACTGGAACGAAGTCGTGCCGGCCGCCATCCAGAAGTTCTCGACCCATGACGGCCAGTGGGTAGCCGCGCCAGTGAACGTACACTCCACCAACTGGGTGTGGGCCAACAAGGCCATTGTCGATGAGCTCGGCATCTCTCAGCCAAAGACCTGGGACGACTTCGTTGCGGCCCTCCAGGCTGCCAAGGAGGCTGGACACGTAGCGCTCGCCCACGGCGGACAGGCCTGGCAGGAAGCGACTTTTTTCGACGGGGTCGTCATGGCCACCGGCGGACTCGATTTCTATCGCAAGGCGTTCGTCGAGCTGGACGAGGAGGCCCTTGGTTCCGACACCATGAAGCAAGCGTTCGACCGCATGGGGGTGCTGCGTGGTTTCGTCGACGACAATTTTTCGGGCCGCGACTGGAACCTGGCCACTGCAATGGTCATCAACGGCGAGGCCGCGTTCCAGCTAATGGGCGACTGGGCCAAGGGCGAGTTCCTGAACGCGGGCAAGATGCCTGGCGAGGACTTCCTGTGCTTCCGTTTTCCCGGGACCCAGGAGCAGGTGACCTTCAATTCCGACCAATTCGCCATGTTCGACCAGGGCAGCGACGTCACGGCGGAACAGGCCGCACTTGCCAAGGCGATCATGTCACCTGAATTCCAGATCGCTTTCAACAAGGTGAAGGGGTCGGTCCCGGCGCGCACGGATCTAGACGCCGGCGAACTCGACGCCTGCGGCCAGCAGGGTTACGAGGATTTCAAGGCGGCCGCAGCCAGTGACAACCTGATCGGCTCCATGGCACATGGCCACGCCAACCCAGCGGCGGTCAAGAATGCCATTTACGATGTGATCACCGCCCATTTCAATGGCGAATTCGACAGCGAGGCCGCAGTCGAGGAGCTCGTCACAGCGGTGCAAATCGCCCAGTAGACCGAC
>JBFGYN010000061.1:0-12920 GCA_041587415.1 Candidatus Competibacterales bacterium
ACACCGCACGGGTGATCTGGGGAATCAGAACCGAAGATGAGACTACTCCGCGCACATGCCCGCCAGCCTCGCCGCCCTGGGGGATGATCTCGTCCGCACCGGCCTGCTCCGCGGCAATCGCGTCCTGCACCGAGCCCACTTGATAAAGGACCAGACATCCCACGTCCTTTGCACGGCCGATGAGGTCGGTGCTCACGCTCCAGAAGAGGCATAAGGAATGAACCTCAACGTCGAGGCAGACTGACAGCTCCGAATTTAGCAGTGCGGGATCCGTCGCTGCCGGGACCAGGTTTACTCCGAAGGGTCGGTCGGTCCGGGCTCGCACCTCGTCAATTTGCCGGGCAATGAGCTCTGGAGACTCACGCACCATTCCCAGAAATCCATAGCCCCCAGCCCGTGCCACGGCTGTCACCAGCTCGGCGCGCGCCGCGCCGCCCATACGGGCCTGAAGAATCGGATAACGACAACCGAGCACCTCGCAAAGCGGCGTATACAGATCAGTCCCTTCCACTTCCACCTGCAGCCCTCCCAATGCACACTGCGCGAATCAACGCCGAAACCCACGCCGACGCAACCGTCTCAAAACCGTCGGGACCGCGAAGAATAGGCAATCACTTTGTGGTTTGCGAGCCCTATTCCCAGATACGCTGGGCAATGGTTAACCACGCCGGCGCAACGAGTGCGCCTACTAAAGAAATGAGCACTGAAGCCGGGTCTGTCGCGTCAAACAAAAGGCGTGATTCGCTGAAAAACGCCTTAGCCCAGATACTTCATCGAGGACCCCGGATGCTGGCGTAATTCGCAGCCGTCCTGGTTAAATATCCGGGTTAGGCAAAGACGCCGCTGCAGTATCTTTTCGGTCCAAACCCATTTTTGCATTCGTAATTGAAGCGAATCCGCTTGAAATTCTTTCGACAATTGCTTAGATTTTAGCGTTGATTCGTCTTGCTACTAAGAATCTAGCCAGACCCAAGACATCTGTTCCCCTGGTATTTCTCACCAGCTGGCTGATCTCATGTTTCGCAGAATGCTCGATATCAAATATGGCACAGCCCGCAATCAAACTGACACCGGTAATGACGCTGAATAGGAGAGAAAACCGCCGATGCTAACCGGATACATTCAAGGGTCCGCGCAATAGGTATGAATTATGGAGAAAGCCCACTCATGCTTCACAACTTCGCGCCTAAATCCGCCTCGGATTTCGATGCTTGGATTGGTAATTGATGCGTGCGTAAGACTCCCAAAGTTCTCAATCCGTTTAGGCGCTTATGCCCCAGGTGCTAGTCGGGACAACGGGTACGTGCCCAACTTAGCTTGATTATATTGACACCGATTGCACGGCCGTCTATTCTATTTCGGTTATATAGCCCAACAATAAATAAAGGCTCCTCCAATGGCGGAAACCCTGACTTTGACGACCAACATGGTTTTAGTGCTGGTCGTATTGGCGTTTACGATTTTTCTTTTCGTATCGGAAATCGTGCGTATCGACGTAGCCGCCGTCCTGGTAATGGTAATGCTCGGGGTTTTGGCAACCTTACCCGCACTCAGCGGACTGCTGGATGTCGGAGATTTATTCATTGGGTTTTCCAGTAACGCGGTGATTTCAATCATTGCGGTCATGATCATCGGCGCCGGCCTCGACAGAACAGGCGTCATGATGCGTGTCGCCAGCCTCATTACCCGTCATGGGGGCGGGACAGAAGCACGCCTCATTCCGCTTATCTCGTCTACTGTCGGATTCATTTCCTCATTCATGCAGAACGTTGGTGCAGCAGCCCTGTTTCTTCCGGTGGTCTCACGTATCAGTTCCCGAACCGGGCTGCCAATGTCCCGTCTTCTGATGCCCATGGGGTTTTGCGCGATTCTGGGCGGCACCATAACCATGGTTGGTTCCAGTCCGCTGATTCTGCTCAACGACCTGATCAAAACGGCAAATTTGACGCTGTCGCCAGAACAGAAAATGGATCCGTTTTCATTGTTCGATGTGACCCCTATCGGCATTGCGCTGGTCGCCACAGGCATCCTTTATTTCGTCATTGCAGGTCGATTCGTATTGCCAAAAGGCGGCGAAATGGATGCGAGCAAGGGCCGCAGCGTGCTGGAGTACTTGAAGCGTGTCTATGGTTGGGACGTCAATTTGTACGAGGTGGACATCACTCGCGAATGCCCGTTTCTCGGGCAAGAGCTTTGGGAGCTGGAGCATGAATACGGCGTCCGTATCATCGGTTCGCTATTCAAGAATGAATTGCGGGTTGCTCCGCTGCTGCAAGATGTGCGCGTGGAGGCCCCGGCGACTCTTGCCGTTATGGCTACGCGAGACCAGCTGAAGCGATTCGCCGAGGAAGGTAAACTGCGGCAGCGTCCCACACTGCAAGTGTTCGGCGACGCTCTTGCCCCAACCCATTCTGGCATCGCGGAGTTGGTGATTCCACCCGACTCCGGACTGATCGGCTCAACGTTCAGAGAGCGGCGCGGCCGAAAAACCTATGGTTTGGCATTGCTCGCAATTCTTCGCGGCGAGGAAACTTTCCACGAGAATCTTCCGCACATCAAGTTCCAGCCGGGTGACACCCTGCTCTGCCACACGACTTGGCAGACCCTGACCCGCCTTCGGGATAACCGTGACTTCGTAATCGTCACCACAGACTATCCCCACGAAGACGTGCGCCCGCGCAAAGTGGGGTTCGCATTGTTGTTCTTCGGCATCGCCCTGAGCCTCGTGCTGTTCTCCGATATGCGCCTGTCGTTGTGCCTTCTGGTCGGCGCAGTCGGCATGATCATCAGCGGAGTCCTGAGCATGGACGAAGCCTATGAGGCGGTGAGTTGGAAAACCATTTTCTTGCTCGCCAGCCTGATACCTCTCGGGCAGGCAGTGCAGACCACGGGCACCGCGCAATGGATCGCGCAGCAGATTCTGGGGCTTTTAGGTGATGTGTCAGTCGTGGTCTTGCAAGCGGTAATCGCCGTTCTCGCAACGGCGTTCACGCTGGTAATGTCAAATGTCGGCGCAACCGTTCTACTGGTACCTCTGGCTGTGAACATTGCCGTTGCGAGCGGCAGCGATCCGGCAATGTTCGCGCTGATCGTGGCGATTTCCACCTCGAACTCGTTCATCATCCCGACCCACCAGGTCAACGCTCTACTGATGGGGCCTGGGGGCTACCGAGTCGTCGATTTTGTGCGTGCCGGTGGGATCATGACAATTCTGTTTCTGGTGGTTTCCCTGGTCATGCTCAACTTGGTGTTTTGAGTTTCCGCAGCACCGGCGACCTCATTCGGGACACGGCCCGCGTTAGAAAAAACCCCGCTGCGCCAGCGTGTCCCCGACGCGCTGCACGGCAATCAGGTAGGCGGCGAGTCGGTAGGGGGCACCGTCATCGTGGGCACAGCGGCACATGCTTTGCCACGCCTCCCGCAGTATCCCCTCCAGCCGTTCATTGACCCGGTCCTCAGTCCACAGATCGCCGCTATTGTTCTGCACCCACTCCAGGTAGGAAACCGTTACCCCGCCGGCGTTGGCCATGATGTCCGGAACCACCGGAATACCCTTGTCCTCCAGAGCACCTTGCGCCGCACAGGTGGTTGGCAGATTCGCCCCCTCGACGATCAACGACGCCTGCACGCGATCCACGTTGTCCGCGTTAATTGCCCCGGAAAGAGCACAGGGAATCAAGATATCCACGTTTTCGGCGATCAGTTCGTCCCGGTCGAAATCCTCGCCCTCGACTCCGGCTTCGGCGACGGAAGATGCCGCCCGCTCATCGATCAGCGTCTTGAAAAGACTTTCCATGTCGAGGCCGTTGCTATTCCGCAGGGCGGCCTTGGAGTCACTAACCGCAACGATTTTGGCGCCCCGCTCGGCGAGGAACTTACCCACGTGAGCGCCAACATTTCCGAATCCCTGAATCGCTACGGTGGCGCGGTCGATGTCGATGTCATTGGCCTCGGCCGCCCAGGCTGCGACGGTTGCGACTCCGCGTCCGGTGGCCTCAACTCGCCCCGGTGAGCCTGAGAGATTCAACGGCTTGCCCGTGACCACACCTGGCGCGTAGCCGTGAAGCCGTGCGTAGGCGTCGCAAATCCAGGACATCTCCCGCGGTCCCGTGCCAACATCGGGTGCCGGAATATCAATATCCGGCGCGATCAAACCATCCAGGCGATAGGTGAACAGCTTGGTCAATCGCTGCAGCTCGCCATCGCTGAGCTCCTTGGGATTACAACGTATGCCGCCCTTGCCGCCGCCGAACGGGATTCCGACCAGTGCCGTCTTCCATGTCATCACCTCAGCCAGTGCGCGCGCGTGGTCCAAGTCCATTTCCGGGTGAAAGCGCATCCCACCCTTGTACGGTCCGCGGGCATTGCTGTGCTGCACCCGATAACCACGGAATACACTCAAGCTACCGTCGTCGCGCTGCAAGGGTAAGTCGATGGTGACGACCCGCTGCGGGTTACGCAAGAGGTCACGCATCTGCACGGAGAGCTCGAGGCGCTCCATCGCGGCATCCAAGTACGTTTGGCTACACCGATGCGCAGATTTGTCGTCGTTTTTCGTGTTCTCCTTTGTCACAGATGCAGGCCTCTGGGGAAGACGGTATTGGGTTTCGCGTCGATGCTACCCGGGTCATGAGTATACATTCGACGTGCGGCCCCGAACGGATTGACAGCGCGCCACAAGTCCGGTTGGCACGGCGCCGCGCTGCTCGAAGCCGGCCCGCAGCAGTTTTCGCGCGCGCGCCGCGGATCGCACCGCCATTCATCGAAGCGCGAGGACTGCGGCCGCCCCGGCAATGAGGCCCGAGGCCAATAACCGCCTCAGTTTGGGTGGTTCACCCAGGAGCACGATGCCAGCGAGGACACCCAGGGGAATGCTGATCTGACGCGATGCGGACACGAAAGCAACGTTGTCCACCTGGGTAATAGCCGCCAGCACCAGCCCGTAGGCGCCGGTGATGAGTAGGCCGCTTAGAGCCGCCGAGCGCCATTGGGACGGCTCGCTCGCCCGAATCACGACTGGGAGCATCCAAAGTGCCGTGGCGCTGCTCTGCAGGGCGAGGAGCACCAGAGTCGCGACAGGCATCGATGCGCCCGCGCCGGCAAGCAGTTGGAGCAGGGTAGCGTCGATGAGCGTGTAGGCAGTCGTCCCGGCACCCGCCAAGAGCGTCCAGACAAGGCAGCCGGCAGGACCACCGCGCTCCATGAGCAGCGCGCAGCCCCCCGCCACTGCCGCCATAGCGGCCCAATCAGTGCCAGCGAGATTCTCCTGGCTCGCCAGGCCCAATCCGACCAGCGGCACGGCAATAACCGGAAACCCTCGTGCCAGAGGGTATGCGAATCCAACGTCGCCCAAGCGGTAAGCGCCCGCCAAACCCAGGTAATAGAGAGCCTGACTTAGGCCGGTCCCGGCCACCAAAGCCCAGAACAACACCGGCTGCGGTCCAGTCCCGGGCCACAGCAGTAGCGCCGGCAGCACCACCGGCAAGATGGCCAACGAGGCGCGTCCATAGAACGCGGGGCCCGTGCGAAGCCGGCGGCTCCGCAGGTTCCAGGTAACATGCAGCGCAGCGGATAACAGCACCAGCAGTACGGCGACCTGACTCATGGGGGGGATGGAAATCAGAGAATTGGCATGGCCGGCCAAGCTCTTTCGTGGAGCAGTTCGCAGCCGTCGTCCGTGATAACGATGTTCTCTTCGTGCACCATCATCCTTCGCGGCGCGAAGGTCATCCCCGGTTCCAAGGTCAGAACCATGCCGGGCCGGAGGATGACGTCGCCGCCGGGAACATTGGAGGGCCATTCGGTTAGCTGCATTCCCAAACCGTGCCCCATGCGTCCCACATCGTTACCAAGCGCGCCTGCATCCTCGAGCACGAACCACATGGCCCGCCAGACCTCGCCGGTGGTTCGCCCCGGTGCCGCGATCCGCAGACCAGCTTCAGTCGACCGATAAACCGCCTCGTAGGCCCCATGTGTATCGGCATCTACCCGACCGAATCCGTAGTTCCGGTCGAAATCGCTGTAGTAGCCATCGAAATTGGCGCCGGTATCGATGATCAGCACGTCGCCGTCGCTGAGGCGCCGGTCCGTGGGCCCCATGATGATGTTGTCGTAACCGCCCTGGCCGGACGCGGAGATCAAATACGGGCACGAGTCCGCGCCAAGACGCAACATCTCGAGGTGCATTGCCTTGCACGCCTCACGCTCGGTCATCCCGACACAAAGGTTGTGCCGCAGATACTCGAATCCGCCTGCGGCAACCCCACAGGCGAATCGAATCTTGGCCACTTCGGTCGCAGATTTGACGCTGCGAATCGTTCGCACGATTTCGGACACGTCAACCATGTCGTGCTGAGCCAGGCGATTCTGTAACGTCATGAAGCTCGCGGCCGGCATGCGCAGGTGGGTTTCAGGGCCCAGCATTGCACCGACTCGTCGATGTCGCCGTGCAGATTCCGCCAGCGTGCTGGCGAGCAGCGAGATGCCGTCGTCTTCAGGACGAGGAGAAGGCCAGCTGCGAACGTCTTCGATCCAGGTCGTCTCCAGCCCCGCCACACCGATCTCCGGCACCACCGCGATGGGCAGTCCAGCGGACGGCACCACCAGAAACCAGGGGCGTGTCGGACTTTCCCAGAACTGCGACTGGAACCCGCTGAAATACCGGAACTCGGGTTCGGTTGAGAAAAAGGTGGCATCGATTCGCTGCGCAGCCATACATAGCTGAAGATTTTGGGTGCGCTGCTCGAATTCGAACCGTTCGAAGCCGCGCGGCGGCGGATCAGGCAATTTCGTCATGGAGAGGTCCGGGCTAGTGCAATCGATCGCAGACCAGTTGTATCCAGTAACGCATCCCCTTGTCCAAAATCCTGTCATTGAAGTCGTAGGTCGGATTGTGCAGGGCGCAAACACCTGCCGAGTCGAATCCGTTGCCCAGCAAAGCGTAGCAACCGGGCTTTACCCGCAGCATGCTGGAAAAATCTTCGGAAATGGTGAAAGGGTCGCAACGGCCGTTGACGTTGTCGGTGCCGAATACCGCTCTTGCTGCTTGTATTGCGTATTCGGTTTCCGCCGCGCTGTTGACTGTGGGGTAGAAGGTATTGACGAAGCTGAACCCGTGCTCGGCACCAGCGGCCCGACAGATACCCGCGACAATCCGCTCCATGTTTTTCTCGATTTTGGCCAGTGTATCCTCCGTGAAACAGCGACAGTCCCCTTTGATGGTGACCTGGGAGGGAATCACGTTGACGGTGCCGTTGGTGACGAACTCAGTAACGGAAACCACCGCCGTCTCGTGAATTGCGCTCAGGTTTCGCGACACGATGGTTTGCAGGGCCAACACCACCTGTGCGCCGGCGACCAGTGGATCGACCCCCGTGTGGGGCAGTGCCGCATGGCCGCCCGCACCCATTATGGCAATCTCAAAACTGCTTTCGCTGGCCATGATGGAACCGGGGCAGACCGTGAAGCTTCCCTCCGGCAGACCAGGCAGGTTGTGCAGCCCGTACACGGCATCCATGTGAAAACGATCAAACAGGCCGTCGTCGATCATTGCTCGAGCGCCCTTGCCGTGCTCCTCATCCGGTTGAAAGATGAAGTGGACCGTCCCGTTGAATCGTCTCGTCGCAGCCAACTGTCGGGCGGCGCCCAGCAACATGGCCGAGTGGCCATCGTGACCGCACGCGTGCATCTTCCCGGGATGCTGTGAACGGTGGTCGAATTCGTTTTGCTCATGGATGTGCAGGGCATCCATGTCGGCACGCAGGCCAATGCTTGCGCCCCCCGCGCCACTGCGGAGAATGCCCACCACACCAGTCTGACCAATGTTGCGCACCACTTCGATGCCAAAGCTCTCCAGCTTTTGAGCAATGAATTCTGAAGTTTGATGCACCTCGAAACCGCACTCGGGAAAACGGTGCATGTGGCGGCGCCACTCGGACACTTCTTCAATCAGTCGCGGATCCAGAGACGACAAGGTTCATACCCCAAAATACGTTGTGACAAGTCGTTGGACGACGAAAAATTCAATTCGCCCGCTCGAGTAAGCGAAGTCTCTGGCAAGCGGGCCCCAAACTTTTCCGCCGTCAGATTTTCCGTCCAAAAACGATCAGGCGGCGGTTACGCGGCACAAATGGATCTTCAGATTCGACTGCTGCGATATTGGATCGCGCCTGCCTTCGGTTAGAAAGTTTACCGACCTCCAGGCATGGAACGGCTGCGTTTCGTCCCAACCAATGGGTACGAAAACCGACGTCTCGCGAATGCCCGGGGTGATCCACGCGCGTGCTTCGATGCTACCGTGCCCAGTCTCGATGCGCACGCGACCACCGTCTTCGACGCCGATTGCGGCTGCCTTGCTGGGGTGCAACTGACAGTAGAGGTCGGGCCACATTTCCTGGGCTTACCAGAAATAGTGGGTCCAGGAATGGAAATGCGGCGCAGGCGGACGCCCTGTGACGAGCTCGGTGTCGAACCCCATGGCCCGCAGCCTGGCACCGGGCGATTGGGAGCCCCGCGCGACGATACGCGAGGGCTTAGCCCAAACGGGTTTTTCGAAAAATGGCGAAAGAAGGGGCTCCTGGTCGGCCAGCAAGTCGGCGTACGGCAGATCTACGAGCTGCTCGGTCTCGGAGTAGAATTCTGGTAGCGCAGAGAGCCCAACACGCTGAAATCGCTCTTCCATTGCAGGCGTCCAGAACTCCAGCTTGCCGCTCGGGGTGGGGAATCGTTTGTCCTCCGTCTGCCCGAAGGCGTTCGTTCCCTCGAGATACAGTGTCGAGGCCTCCGGGTCCTCTTCCCTCGCCACCGGTGTGCGCACCCAGCGATGGGGAAGCGACCGCAATCGTCGCAACGTCACACCCGCAAGATCGGGCGTCGCCTTGCGAAAGACCTCGTCCCAGAATCGGCCTGGATCTTTGTGCTCGTCCTTTAGCACGTCGCCGAAACCGAGACGCTTTCCGAGCTCGATCCAAATCCAATGGTCGGACTTCGCTTGGCCCGGCGGGTCGATCAGCTTTTCGTTCCAGACGATGCGGCGGTCTTCGGCCAGGCGGCTGATGCCGCCCTTCTCGACCCCGCTTGCCACGGGTAGCACGTAGTCGGCATGGATCGAGGTCTCGTTGCGAAACAGCTCCATGTGCACCACCAGATCCAGCTCTCGAAAAGCTGCGTGCGCGTCGTGCTGTCCCGGCCACTGGGCGAGCGGATTGTTTCCGGTGATGAGCGCTCGAATCGGGTAGGGCTCGCCGTGTGTCATGGCCTTCAGCCAGCCTGCAGGGTTCTTGCTCACCGCCGGTCTGACGTTCTGAGCCTTGCGCTGCTCCGGCACCGGTACGGGCATCCAATCGGGTTCTGCGGCCACATTGAAGAAACCGCCGCCCTTCCGGCCCCAATTCCCGGTAACGGCCGCCAGGAACATCAGGGTCCGATTCGTCTGCGCCGAGTTGCTGTGCTGATTGATGCCGCGGCTCGCATAGACCATGCAGCCGTCGGCGCGAGCGATGTCCTCTGCCAATTCGCGGATCTGCTCGGCGGTCAGGCCGGTAACGGGCTCTGCCCACTCAGGCGAATAACCACGCTCGGCGATGAAATCGCGCCATTTTTCCCAACCCAGAATCCAGTCGCGGCAGAAATTCTCATCGTGCAGGGCGCTCGCGAAAATATGGTGCGCGATTGCCAGAGCGAGCGCCATGTCGGTACCTGGGCGAATCGGCAGCCAGCGATCGGCCTTGCTGGCCGTGGGAGTGAGCCGAGGGTCGACGACGATGAGGCGCGAACCGTGTTTGACCCGCCAATCGTTGATCAGGCCAAAGTTGACCGGACGGGTCTCCGCCTGGTTGTCACCGAAATAGACATACAGAGCGGCGCTTCCGATGTCGTCATCGGTGTAGACGTTCCCGAGATTGGTCGAGCCCTGTGTTAGCTGCAACGAAACGACCTTGCCAGCGTCGCAGAAAAACTCCGTTGTCCCCACGTTTGGCGTGCCCCACATTTGCGCAAACATGGGCATGAAGCCCATGATGTTGAGCACACCCGTGCGAGTACCCACCTGTATGGCAAGGGCCTCCGCACCGTGCTTCTCGCGGACTGCCGTGAGCTTCGCAGCGATCTCGTCCAGCGCCTGGTTCCAGGAAACTTCCTCGAAGCGGCCCTCGCCCCGTTCGCCAGTTCGCTTAAGTGGCCGGGTCAAACGCAATGGGTTGTCGTAGAGCTGCAGTGTCATCTGGGATTTTGGACAAATTCTGCCCTGGAATACCGGGTCGTCGTCGTTGCCCAGAATGTTGACGATCCGGTTCCCTCGAAGATGAAACTTCAGGGTGCAGCCGTTGAAACAGATGTTGCAGCCACCGGGAACGGCGCGTTCGTCGGCGTGGCTCGCTGGTGGTTGCCGGTACGGCGCACTGGCCATGTTCGCACGGAGCACCTTCCGGGCCCCATGATCGGCGATCAGAGCCGGCACCGCCCGCGCTGCCAGCACATCGCTCTCGGCGGGGTCGACGCAGTCGGGCTTCGCAACTCGATCGAGATAGATCGTCGCCGGCCCCTGCAGAAACTGGTCATGATCGCGTAAGTGACGACCTTCCGTTTCCGCCTTCGCCAGTAGCTCATCGCGCTCCCCGAAGCTGATTGCCCGGGTCGGACAGACGCTCGCGCACCCTGGACCTTCGCCCCTGACACGGCGGGGCGCACAGAGATCGCACTTGACGGCATGGTGCTCCACCGGATCGTAGCCAATCGCTCCATACGGGCAGGCGACGGAGCATTCTCCGCAGCCCGTGCAACGCGATTCGTCGACGTGGACGACTCCAGTTTCCGGATCCTTGGAGATCGCTTTTGGATAAACGGGGCAGGCACGCAGGCACGCCGGCCGGTCACACTGCTGACAGGTGACCGTCAGGAAATCCAATTTCGGGGCTTCGCGATCTGCGAGCCACAGCACCTTGTTACGGTACTCGTGCGGCCCCAAGCGATTGACCTGTTTACAAGCCGCTTCGCAGCTCTTGCAGCCGGTGCAACGCTCCAAATCGATCATCAATGCGAGCCGGCCCACGGTCAACCACCCCAGGCAGCAATGTGCCACCAGTAGATCGAGCGCCCGGCCGCCACATAGCCGGCAAAAAACAGCACGAGCACCACGTGCAGCAGCATTCCTACCAAGGCCAGGTATGCGACGCCGATGTGGACCCGGCGCCACTGGGCGAGCACCACTCCGGCTGCTCGCCGCGACCCCACGAGACGAGCTTCGGCGAGGGCCAGTCGCTGATACGCCAGGGTCCGCCGCGGATGGCGCATCCAGTGACGAAGATTCGGTGAGAAAAGCGCCTCGCTGGCGCTCCCGTCGATTTTCATCAGCAGCTCTCGCTTCTCCTTGATGATCTCTTTCAGCTGCTCCCGCCGTAGCGGTTCGGCCTTGAGGTAGCTGCCGGGTTGAGCCGCGAAGCGCGTCGAAAGCTGCTCTGACAATATCGCCCGCGCAAGAATTCCCTGGACGACCAGGAGCAGAAACAGGAACAGCACGAGACCGGGCAGCGTCAGAAAATTCCCGCCCGATGCGTGCACGGCAATGAATACCATGCCCAGTGTGCTCGACACCGCATGCGCCACGAACCACGTGGGTGGACTGGCGGCCCACCCACTTCGTTTCGTCACGGAAAATGCGTACGGGACCAGCAGCAACAAGGTGCCGAGGATTGCAGCTCCCTGGCGTGGAGGAATCCCGGGCGCACGCCAATCCGGCGGAGCAAAAATACCCGACGCAAATGCCATGGCGCCCGCGGCGGCCCCAATGGCAAGCATGAGCAACAAGGCCCGGCGACTGAGATCGGGACGGTTCTTGATCGACGTCGGCTCAGCGGTCCCATCCGATGCTGGCATGTAGAAACTCGTGCTTCGGCGCTATCGTAGCGCGACTGAAAATCCGAACCCCCGCGGTCTCATTCGAGAAGCCGTGAACAATTCCGTACAGGTTTTGCCACAGCTACCCGCCCGAAGGGACCACTCCATCGTGCGGTTGATTGAGTAGTGCGAGGCGGCCATTGTAGCTCTTCCCTGCCGAGGGCAAGCAACGCCTTGGTCGTTCGCACGCTGCGGCCAGTGCCGTCCACCGTTTTCGGCGAGACGGCGCCTGTTCGGGGTGGCGCGGTATCAATTCGTGGGCGTCAGGAGTCAACCTCAGTGGGGCACCAGGCCCGGTTGCGAAAATAGCTTTGATTCGGCGAAATTTTTTTGGGGTATCTGGATGCGGCGCGCTCAGCACGGATGGAATCTTTGCTTCGCTACGCAAATCGGGCCCCGCGGCGACAAATCGCACAGATGCCGTGCTGGCTGTGCTGGTAGCCTCGTGGAGAGTCGGTGGCAGAATCAGGAGAAGTAATGGATCTGACAACTGGTCTGACCGGCATCCTGCCGCTCATTGTGCTGGTTTCCGCACCGCTATCGGCAGTCGTCTCCGTCCTGCTGCTTTGGTTGTACCGCCGATCGACCCAGCGGTCGATGGGTGCGAAGGCGACTGCACGCACAGCGTCTCCGCGGATGTCGGATACAGATGGATCAGCCGCTGCGGCGCGGGGGAGCGGCGGTGAACTGGCCGCCGCCCCAGCGGAAGCTCACGCCAACGCAACCGAACTGCTGCGACGCGCCGCGAACTGGGGATGGAAGGCCTCGATTGTCTACGGATTGGCAGGGCTATCGTATGCGCTCATTCTGACACTGCTCTGGATGGCGGCGGCGGACGGTCCCTTCTCCCTGGGCCGATTCGTCTGGCTGATGACCTGCTATCTCTGGCCCATCGTCTTCGCGCTCGGCTTAATAGTCGCTGCCGGTCGCAGCACTACGAGCAGCATCTGGGGTTCCTATTTCGTCATGCTGATTGCTTGTGCGCTGTTCGTGCTGCTCCGTAACCCCGGTCTCACGGTCGGCGAACT
>JBFGYN010000062.1:0-12904 GCA_041587415.1 Candidatus Competibacterales bacterium
CGCGGCAGAACTGGTGCACGAGGGTGAAACCACCCAGGATCGCCTGCTCTTGAACTTCCACGTGACCGGCCAAGGAAGTGCCGTTGGCAAACACCGTTCGGTCGGCAACGACGCAGTCGTGCGCGATATGGGTGTAGGCCATGATCCAGTTGTGATCGCCGATGCGGGTCAATCCGAGACCGTGCGCAGTACCGCGGCTCACGGTACAGTACTCTCGGAACACATTGCCGGCCCCGATCTCGAGCCGCGTGGGCTCATCGTCGTACTTCTTGTCCTGGGGCGCCTCCCCAATCGAGGAGAACTGGAAGATCTTGTTCCCGGGGCCGATCCGGGTCGGTCCGTTCAGGACCACGTGGGGCCCGATCCAACAATCGGCGCCGATCTCCACATCTGCGCCGATCACCGAGAATGGGCCCACCTCGACCCGGGCACCAACTTCCGCCGAGGGGTCGACCACGGCTCGGCTGTCGATCGAGGCGCTCGGATCAATCAACTCCTGACATCCTGGTACTTTCGGTGGGTGCACATGAGATCCGCAGTCGCTGCGATGCGCCCGTCGACTCGTGCCTCACCTGAAAAACTCCAGATATTTCTGCGGACTTTTAATAGCTCCACGTACAAATCCAGCTGATCGCCAGGACCCACCGGACGTTTGAATCGCGCACGGTCGATGCCCACGAAAAAGTAAACGGAATCCGCGGAAGGTGGCTCGTCCATTGTTTCAACGCCGAGAATTCCCGTGGCCTGCGCCATAGCCTCGAGGATCAAGACACCGGGCATAACCGGCATTTCGGGGAAATGCCCCTGGAAGAATGGTTCGTTCATGGTGACGTTTTTTAACGCCCGCAGATATTTGCCGGCTTTGAATTCCGTCACCTTGTCGACCATCAGAAACGGGTAACGATGGGGAAGGTGCCGGAGCACTTGGATGATGTCCAGTTCCGTCAATCAACTATCCTCATGTTCATCGAGCCGTTTCAATCGAGTTTCCAGAGTCATGACGCGTCGCGCCAGTTCGTCCAGGTGGCGGAATCGGGCGCTGTTTCGCCGCCACTTCGCGTGCGGCTCAACCATCGTTCCCGACGCGTACGCGCCGGGCTCGGTGAGTGACTTGCTGACGGCTGCCATTGCGCCGACGTGTACCCCATCGACGATTTCCAGGTGACCCGCAATACCCGCCGCTCCACCGATTGTGCAACCGCGACCGATTCTCGTGCTGCCGGAAATGCCCACGCAGGCAGCCGCCGCAGTATGTGGGCCGATGTGTGCGTTGTGACCAACCTGAATCTGGTTATCGAGTTTCACGCCATCCTCGATGACCGTGTCTTCCAGGGTTCCGCGATCGATAGTCGTGTTGCACCCAATTTCCACGTCGGCGCCGATTCGTACACCGCCAATCTGAGGGATCTTCACCCAGCGTTCCCCCTCGCGAGCGAAACCAAATCCGTCGGCACCGATTACCACCCCAGGGTGCAGCAATGTTCGTTGCCCAATATGAACTTGGTCGCACAGGGTCACACGAGCGACCAGACGCGCCCATTCGGCGACGACCGTCCCGCGCCCAACCAGGCAGTGGGGACCGATGTCTACGCCACGCTCGTTCCGCGCATCGGCCTCGATTACGCATTGCGGGCCCACCCAGGCCTCAGGGTGAATTCGGGCATCGGGATCGACGAACGCGGTGGTGTGAATGCCGCGCCTTTGCTCTCGCTCGCCCACGATCAGCGTGGCCGCCCGGGCATAGGCCAGATAGGGATCATCGCTGATCAACGCGGAGACCGGGCAATCGGACCTCAGTGTCTCCTTGAGAATGACCACACCGGCACGGGTAGCGCGAAGTTCATCCAGCAACTTTGGCGACGCCACGAACGTCAAATCGCCCGGACCCGCACGATACAAAGGCGCCAGACGGTGGACTTGGGCGTCCGGGTCACCGTCTAGACGAGCATTGATCCGCTCCGCGAGATCCGCTAGACGAAATTCCATTACTTCTGCTTGAGTCTGTCCAAGACCAGATCGGTCGTCTCCACGCGATCGCTCGCGTAGATAACGGCGGCCTCGTTCACGATCAAGTCATAGCCCTCCTCTCGTGCCATCTCAGTGATCACGTCGGCAACCTGTTTCTGCAGCTTCGAAAATTCCTCGTTCCGCCGAATGTTGAGGTCTTCCCGAAACTCGTCTTGAGCGCGTTTCAACTCTCGCTTCTGCGTGAGCACCTCCCGCTCTATCCGTCTTCGCTCTTCGTCACTCATGATGGCGGCGTCCCGCTGCAGCTTTTCTTCGATTTCCCGAAGCTCCTTCTGCTGGGTAACGAGTTGCCTGTCACGTGGTGCGAACTCTTCCTCCAGACGCTCGCGCGCCGCCTCTGCCTGTGGGGCCTCATCGACAATTTTCGCCGCATTGACAAAGCCGATCTTGAGGTCTTGGGCGGCAATCGACCCGGGCACTGACACTGCGACGCCGATGGCAACCACCGATAGGATCGGTTTGACAAGTCTCACAGAGCAGTCTCCACGAATCAGAAAGGCGTGCCGATGGTGAACTGGAACTTTTCTTCTTCGTCGCTCGTCCCGGGATTGAGGGGTTCCGCGTAACTGAAACTCAGCGGCCCAAAGGGGCTGAGCCACTGAACCCCCACGCCGACCGAGTAACGGAGATTTCCGACGTCAAAATCCTTCTCGGACTCGAACACTTGGCCGAAATCGGCGAAAGCGGTCAAGCGCAGGCTGGGTGCATCCTTACCGAACGGCGGCGGAAATATCAGCTCTAGGCTCCCGTCGGTCTTCAGGCTGCCACCCAAAGGATCGTCCGTCTCCGAATCCCGGGGCCCCAAGGTATTCGATTTGAAACCCCTAACGGAGCGAACGCCACCGGCGAAGAAATTCTCGAAGAACGGAATATCCTCATCGGAACCGAAACCGTCACCGTAACCCAGCTCGACATCAAGCGCCACGGTGAAGTCGTCTCGAATCGGATACAGGAATACCTGCTCGAATCGAAGTTTGTAGTAGTCCCAATCACTGCCGGGCAGCGACACCTGACCGGACAGCCGGGTAAGACTACCCGCTGTCGCGAACAAGCCGCTGTTGCGGGTGTCGCGCGTCCAACGCAACTCGGGAATGAAATTGAAAAATTCCGTATCGCCCTTCTGCTCGAGTTCGTCGAGGACCGATCTCGGCGTGTCTTCGTTCGTATCGACGTTCGTCCCTTCGATTGAAAAACTTGCCCGCGCCGATGAGAATTCCGTCAACGGAATGCCGAAGGTCACGTCCCCACCTTTTCGATCCAGCGTGTAGCTTGCCAGATTCGCTTCATCGGCGTCCGTTTCTCGAAACGTGAGGTTGTAGCCCACGCTGATTCCATCGATGGTGTAATACGGATCGGTGAATCCAAATGAATATACGCGGTTGACACGAGAGTTGCTGAACTCGGCACTGACCCGATTCCCGGAACCCATGAAATTGTCTTGCTTGACGCCGGCACTCACGACCGCCCCGGAACCCTGCGAGAAACCAGCGCCAAGGGTCAGATTTCCGGACTGTCGCTCAGTTACGGAATAATTCACATCGACCTGGTCCGGCGATCCAGGTACGGACGGCGTCTCGACGTTTACCTCATCGAAAAAACCAAGCCGCTCGAGTCTGCTCCGGGACCGATCAACCTTGGTGGTCGAAAACCATGCGCCTTCCATCTGCCGCATTTCCCGTCTCAGCACTTCATCGAACGTGCGAACGTTACCGCTGTAATTGATGCGGCGTACGTACACCCGTCGCCCGGGATCCAGAAACAAAGTTAGCGCGACCTCCTTCTTGTCCTCGTCCACCTCTGGGACGGTATTGACGTTTGCAAACGCGTAACCATCGTCCCCGAGCCGATCGGAGATTTGCTTCGCCGATTCGGTTGCCGCGGCGCGCGAGAATGTCTCGCCGACCTCGATGGTGATCAGTTTCGAAAGTTCCTCTTCCGGAACTACCAAGTCGCCCGCCAAGCGTACGCCCGATACCGTGTATCGGTCGCCCTCCGTCACGTTGACGGTGATGTAGATGTCTTGTCGATTCGGCGTAATGGTCACCTGCGCCGAATCGACGGAGAACCGTAGAAAGCCCCGGTCCAAATAGTAAGACCTGAGTTTCTCCAGATCGCCTGTTAGGGTCGCCTTCGAGTAGCGGTCGCGCTTCGTGAGCCAGGTAAGCCAATCGGGGGTCGACAAATCGAATTCGTCCAGTAATTCATCATCGTCATATGTTTCGTTGCCAATAATGCTGATCTGTTTGATGCGGGCGACCAGACCTTCGGAAATATCCAGGTTGATGGCAACGCGGTTTCGAGCCAGATCGTCCACCCGGGTTTCGATCCGAATCGCGTATCGGCCGCGAGCAAGATACTGTCGACTGAGCTCCAACTCCACCCTGTCGAGCAACGAGCGATCGAAAACCCGCCCTTCCGCCAATCCGATTTGCTTCAGTGCGTCCTTCAAATCGTCATCCGATAGATCTCTGTTGCCGGTGAGATTGATCTCGGCGATGGACGGGCGTTCGACCACCACGATGACGAGCACTTCGCCTTCGCGTTCAAGGCGCACGTCCGTAAAAAAACCGGTCTGGAATAGAGTCCGAATGATCTCCGGATAGCGGTCCTCCCCGATCGTCTCGCCACTTTGAATCGGGAGGTAGTTGAAGACGGTGCCCGCCGAAATGCGTTGTAACCCTTCCACGCGGATATCGCCCACAAGCATTTCGCCTGCGGCCGGCACCCCTTGTAGCAGGCATAAAACAACTGTGAGGCAACCCAATCTCTTCATGGAGTACTTGTTTTCGCCCGTGCAGAGGCGCCGATTAGCTGCCGACCAATCGGCTTATGTCATTGTAAAAGGCGAGGCCCATCAACATCACGAGTATCACCAGCCCGACTCGTTGCCCTGCCGCCTGAACCGTCTCGGAAACCGGACTGCCCTTCAGGGCTTCGATAAGGTAATACAGAAGGTGCCCGCCATCCAGAATTGGAACCGGCAACAAATTCAGCACTCCGAGGCTGATGCTCACCAGACCCAGGAACGCGAGGAACGCCGTCGCTCCGATGGTCGCGGTCTGCCCGGCGAATTGTGCGATGGTGATCGGGCCGCTCAAGTTCTCCAACGAAGCTTTTCCAATCAGCATCCTGCCCAACATTTGTAACGTGAAAACTGACATGTCCCAGGTGCGCTCAACCGCGGCGATGGTTGCGTCAATTGGTCCGTAACGAACGGTGACCGCCATTTGCTCGACAAGATCTTCCGGGACCCTTCCGTATGCACCTATCCGCCCAATAAGCCCTTCCGACGATTCCACCGCATCCGGGGTCAGGACCAGCTCGACGACCCGATCCCCCCGATCCACCTGAACCGGGATCGGCTGCTCCGGTCGCTTTCGAACGTACTCGGCCCACGTCTGCCAGTCGGACACGGGCTCACCGTGCACGGTCAAGATTCGATCCCCGGGGAGCAGCCCATCTCGGGCTGCCGCTCCTTCAGGGACGAGGCGATCGACGATGGGCGGTAATTGCGGACGCCAGGGCCGCAACCCGATATCCTCCAGAAGGGTACCTTGCTCCAGCGACTCACCAACATGGGACAGATCCAATAGCCGTTCTATCTGCCGGGCGTCCACGTCGCGCACCGAGACTGCTACCGATCCCCCGTCGAAACCAGCTTCGAGCAGGGCCATGCCAACCTCGCTCCAAGTGGGAGTCGCCTCACGATCCACCGACACCAGTGTCTCGCCGGCTCGGAATCCCGCCCTCTCCGCGACCGATCCAGCCACTACCTCGCCCACCACCGGCTTCGTGCCGCTGACGCCGAGCATGAACATGAGGACGTACGCTGCTATCGCGAACAGGAAATTGGCAAAGGGCCCAGCAAGTACTACGGCGATTCGAGTCCAAACCGACTTTCGATTGAACGCGCCGTCCAACTCGTGCGCGGGAACGTTGCCCTCGCCCTCGTCGAGCATTCGCACGTAGCCACCCAGCGGGATGGCGGCCACGACGTACTCGGTCCCATCGGCGCCTGTTTTCCGGAACAGGGGCTTGCCAAATCCGATGGAAAATCTGAGAACCCGCACACCGAGCCGACGTGCGACCCAGAAATGGCCGAACTCGTGAACGGTGATCAAAAGCCCCAGGGTGACGATCAACGCCACGAGCGAGATGAACGGGCTGCTTGTCATAAGGTCACCCTGCCCGCCTGGCGGCCTGCTCGCGCGCGCACCGACGCGAATCGGTATCCGCCTGAAGAACCGCCTCCAGGGTGTCCGCTCGGCACGCCGGCACGTTTTCCATCGTTGTCTCGATCACCTCGAAGATCCGCGTAAAACCCAAGCGCCCTTGGAGAAACGCATCCACGGCAATTTCGTTGGCAGCGTTCAATACGGCGCACGCGGTTCCGCCTACTCGCGCAGCTTCTTGGGCCAACGCCAGACAAGGGAAGCGGCGAGCATCCGGCGGTTCGAAATCGAGCCGCCCAACCTGACACAGATCCAACGCCGCGACGCCGGATTCGATTCGTTCTGGCCATGCAAGGGCATGGGCGATTGGGGTCCGCATGTCCGGGTTTCCCATTTGGGCGAGAACTGAACCATCCGTATAGGCCACCATCGAGTGGATGACGCTTTGGGGATGAATGACCACGTCGATCTTGTCGGGCGAAACGGAAAACAGCCAGCTCGCCTCAATCAACTCCAGTCCCTTGTTCATCAGCGTTGCAGAGTCGACGGAAATCTTTCGCCCCATTTCCCAATTTGGATGGGCGCACGCTTCATCGGGCGTAACCGATTCGAGACTACCCACCGGACGGGTTCGGAAGGGTCCCCCCGATGCCGTCAGCAGAATCCGGCATACGCCCGACTCCGCCAATGACTGCGCTGCACCGTTGCTACGCGGCAGACACTGGAATATGGCGTTGTGTTCGCTGTCGATTGGCAGCAGCTCCGCGCCGCCGGAACGCACTGCATCCGTGAAAAAAGGTCCTGCCATGACCAGCGCTTCCTTGTTGGCCAAGAGCACGCGCTTGCCGGCGCTGGCAGCCGCGATACTGGGGAGCAGTCCGACCGCGCCGACAATGGCCGCCATTACATATTCCGATTCCGGACCGGCCGCAAGCTCCTCCAGCGCACCGGGACCCGCACCAACCTCTATGTCGCCGAGCCCGCGCGATCGCAGCTCGCGCTCGAGCGCCCGGGCCGCGTCGTGCTCAGCCATGACGGCCCTCATGGGCCGAAACTCGGCGCACTGATCGAGCATGCGGTCCACGTCTTGATTGGCAGACAAGCCCACGACTCGGAACCTCTCCCGGTGGCGCGCCAGCACCTGCAATGTGCTGCCGCCAATGGAGCCGGTCGACCCGAGTATGGTCACACCGATTGTTTCCCTCGACCCAGTCATCCGGAAAGTCCTATGACACCCAGCGCGAACAGGGGCGCGGCCGCCAGCAGGCTGTCGATCCGATCCAGCATCCCGCCATGGCCGGGCAGAAGCGTGCCGCTGTCCTTGATCGAGCGCTGCCGTTTTATCATGCTTTCAAACAAGTCCCCGAGCACTGCGAAGCCGACTGTCAGAACCGACAGGACAACATACGGAATGATCAGCTGGCTCGGTACTCCGAGCAGCGCGGTCGTGGCGAAGCCAGTGGCCACCGCAGCCGCCAGCGCCCCGTAGACACCCTCGATCGTCTTCCCGGGACTAATCGTGGGCGCGAGTTTGCGTCGCCCCCAGCGCTTACCGGCGAAATATGCGCCTGTATCTGCTGCCCAAACCAGGGCCATCAACATCATGACGTAACCGGGGCCAGCTGATGCATCTCGATGGAGCGTCACCAGCGCTACCCAGGTTGGAACCAAAGCCATAATGGCAGACACCGTCCCGACGGCCACACCGTCGCGGCACCCGGGGTCTCCGGCGAATCGGAGTAAACGAGCAACGACGAAGATCCAGAAGGCAAGGCTGCCAGTGAAAATCAGCACCAGGAATACACGGTACTCGAGCAAAGCACCCGACAAGAGGCTCAATGACACGACCGCAGACACGAGCGCCCACCGGTACTGCGTTCGCTCCAGGCCGATCAGTCGCGCCCATTCCCATCCCCCGATTCCGAGACCAACGAGCATCATAACGCCGAACCACTCGCTAGGCAGCAGGAGTATGGCTCCCACCACCAACAAACCCAGCACTAATGCGGTGACGATCCGCTGCCTAAGCATCCACTTCTCGGGTCACCTGATCGCCGGTCTTGCCGAAGCGACGTTGCCGCCGGGAGAAATCGTCAACGGCTTCGGACAGGGCGCTCGAGTCGAAGTCCGGCCACAGCAGATCCGTAAAATAGAGTTCCGTGTAAGCAAGCTGCCAAAGCAGAAAATTGCTGATGCGGTGCTCGCCGCCGGTGCGAATCATCAAATCCGGTTCTGCCAGATCGGCAAGGCTCGTGTGGCCGTGAACCAACTCGGGCGTAACGTCTTCCGGGCGCAGTTCACCGCGCGCCGCGAGTGTTGCGATCTCGCGGGCCGCGTTGGCAATGTCCCAGCGCCCACCATAATTGGCCGCGACCACCAATTCGAGCCCACCACACCCGGCAGTCATGCGTTCCGCCTGTCCGATAGAGCGACGCAGCTTGTCCGAGAATCTCTCGCGCGCCCCGATGAAGCGCAGTCGAACGTCGTTGCGGACCAGCCGCGTCACTTCGCTTCGGAGCGCCGTCAGGAACAGGCTCATGAGCAGACTCACTTCGGACTCCGGACGTCGCCAATTCTCGCTGCTGAAGGCAAAAAGGGTCAGGACCTTGATGCCCATCGCTCTGGATGCTTCCACCACCTTTCGAGCGGCTTTCACGCCCTCTCGATGCCCAGCACCGCGAGGCAGGTTGCGTTGGGTTGCCCAGCGTCCGTTTCCATCCATGACGATGGCCAGGTGCCTGGGCACCGTCAAGTTTGGATCACGCGGTTGTTTGATCGCTTGTGGCATTTGCGCGAGAGGATGTGGCGCCGGTGAGTGAGTGCGGTTTGATCCGTCAATCTGGCGCTAGATGGACATCAATTCTTCTTCTTTGCCCGAAAGCAGTTCGTCCACGCCGGCGATGTACTGATCGGTGATCTTTTGAATCAGCTCCTCGCCACGCCTTGCCTGGTCCTCGGTTACCTCTTTCTCTTTCAAGAACTCCTTGATGTCCGAATTGGCGTCTCGGCGTATGTTTCGGATCGCCACCTTGGCGGCTTCTCCTTCCTGACGCACAAGCTTCACCATCTCGCGCCGACGCTCTTCCGTCAGGGGCGGCAGCGGCAGACGGATGACATCGCCCGCTGTAGAGGGGTTCAAGCCAAGATCCGATGCCATGATTGCTTTCTCCACGACCGGTACCATGTTCTTCTCCCACGGCGTCACGGCAAGTGTGCGCGGATCCGATACGGTTACATTCGCGACTTGGTTCAGGGGAACGTCGCTGCCGTAATAGGCAACGTGGATGTGGTCCAGCAAGCTTGGTTGCGCACGACCGGTCCGAAGTTTGCTCAACTCCTGCTTGAGGCTCTCCACGCTCTTCCGCATGCGCACTTCAGCGTCTTTCTTCACATCGTCGATCATTCGGGCTTACCCCTTGATTACGGTTGTACCGACCTGTTCGCCGAGCACAACTCGAATCATTTCCTGCTCGTGGTTTACGTTGAAAACCTTCAATGGAAGATCATTGTCACGACACATGACGATGGCGGTAGCGTCCATTACTTTCAAATCTCGCCGCAACGCCTCATCATACGTTATTGTTTCGTATAGTTTTGCATCCGGGTCCGACATGGGGTCGGTGTCGTAGATTCCGTTTACCTTGGTGGCCTTGAGCATCACGTCCGCGCCGATCTCGACGGCTCTCAGGCTGGCAGCCGAGTCGGTCGTGAAGAACGGATTGCCCGTGCCCGCCGCGAAAATGACAACCCGGCCCTTTTCCAAGTGTCGAATTGCTCGGCGACGAATGTAGTCTTCACACACCTCGTGTATCCGAATCGCCGACATGACCCTGGCATACACGCCACACCGTTCGAGCGCGTCTTGCATGGCGAGCGAATTCATCACGGTTGCCAGCATGCCCATGTGATCACCCGTAACGCGATCGATACCCGCTTCAGCAAGACCGGCACCACGAAACAGGTTTCCGCCGCCGATTACGAGACCGATCTGAACGCCCATTCGATTCAGAGCCGTCACTTCCTTGGCAAGGCGGGCAATGGTTTTCGGGTCGATGCCAAATTCGCTGTTGCCCATCAGCACCTCGCCGCTGAGCTTCAACATGATTCGGTGGTAGGCGGGTCGATCGTAATCCATGTGACCTTCAGGCAAACGAATTCGGAGTGGCCAGAATTGTACTGGCCAACGGATCGGGCGTCAGCCCCGGGTCCCGGCCATAGGTCACCGGGTCACGACCAAAGCCCCGCGCCTCGTCCTGATGGTGCACAGCGCGGGCCGGCACCGACCCGCTCGCCGGTTACTCGCCGCGAACCTGTGCCATGACTTCCTCGGCAAAGTCCTCCGACCGACGCTCAATGCCTTCGCCGAGTTCCACGCGCGCGAATCGAACGACGCTGGCGCCCGCCTTCTTCAGGAGCGATTCCACGGACTGATCCGGATCCTTGACGTACGGCTGTCCCATCAAGGTGATCTCCTTGAGAAATTTTTGCAGACGCCCCTGGACCATTTTTTCGATGATCGCATCCGGCTTGCCGGAATCCTTGGCCTGGGCCATGAGAATTTCCTTCTCACGGTTGAGAACGTCCCCAGATACGTCGCCCGCCGTCAGAAACTCGGGCCGACTCGCGGCAATGTGCATCGCGATGTCCTTCCCCAGTGCCTCGTCACCGCCCTGCATTTCTACGAGCACACCGATTCGTGTCCCGTGGCAGTAGGCACTGACGAGACCCGACTGGCTTTCGATTCGCTGGAATCGACGCACGCTGACATTTTCGCCAATTTTGGCAACCAGTTCCCGTCGACGCTCCTCCACCGATGAACTCGTGCCGAGCGCCATTTGGGAAAGCGAATCCACGTCGCTAGGCGACTGGTCCAACACCAGGTCCGCGATCTGTTGCGCAAACGCCTGAAATTCCGCGTTTTTCGCAACGAAATCGGTCTCGCTGTTCACCTCCACCACCGTGGCGGCCTTGCCATCGTCCCGCCGTCGGATGACCACGAGTCCTTCGGCGGCGATTCGGCCAGCCTTCTTGTCCGCCTTTGCGAGCCCTGCCTTGCGCATGTGTTCGATCGCAATCTCGATGTCGCCTCCCGTCTCGACCAACGCCCTCTTGCATTCCATCATGCCGGCGCCCGTTCGATCACGTAGCTCCTTCACCTGTGCGGCGCTGATGCCTGCCATGCTTTTCTACCCCTCTAGGAATGGTGTTCGTGCGTCTTCGGGTTGTCGCGAACGCACCGGAATCGCTGGAATGAGGCCAGATTCGGAAGTCGGTGTGCGATGAAATCGCATCCCGTTTCCAAACCGTATGGATTGGCGGGCGCTTTGCCCTAGCCTGCGCCGCCATCGGCTGAATCCGACCATTGCCCGGCAGCGCACGAACTCGGTCACTCGCCGACCCCAGCAGCGGAGACATTCCGCCGTATCGGTAACGGGATTCCGTGGGTGCCGGCGGCGATGGCGGGCGACGCAGAATCGATCAGCGGTTCTCCGACACCTCGGCGTCCGCGGCGTCCTCGACCTCGACAAACTCGTCCTGGTCGCCTTCACCCGCCACGTGCGCGACCGAGCTCTTGCCTTCGAGCACCGCGTCGGCCACTGCGTTGCAGAAAAGGCTGATGGCGCGAATTGCATCGTCGTTGCCGGGAATGACGTAGTCGACGCCATCCGGCGAGCTGTTGCTGTCGACCACGGCCACGACGGGTATCCCGAGTCGGCGTGCTTCCGCGATGGCGATCTTCTCGTGGCCCACGTCAATGACGAAAAGCGCATCCGGCGGACCGGCCATTTCCTTGATACCGCCCAGACTGCGTTGCAGTTTCTCGAGCTCCCGAGTGCGGCTGAGGACTTCCTTCTTGGTGAAGCGCTCCTCCAGCGTCCCCTCGGACATTTGCTCCTCGAGTTCCTTGAGCCGGCGTATCGATTGGCGCACCGTCCGAAAATTCGTCAGCATCCCGCCGAGCCAACGGTGATTGACGTAGGGCATGCCGCAGCGCTCCGCGGCCTCGGCGATTGCCTGGCGCGCCGGACGCTTGGTTCCGACATAGAGTACCTTGCCTTTGTTTGCGGCCAGGCGTCCGATGAAGTTCATTGCGTCGTTGAAGAGCGGAAGGGTCTTCTCGAGGTTTATTATGTGGATCTTGCTGCGCTCGCCGAAGATGAATGGGGCCATCTTCGGGTTCCAGTAGCGGGCTTGATGGCCAAAGTGCACACCGCACTCCAGCATCTCCCGCATGGTGACCTGGGACATGAATTGCTCCTGAACTATCGGCATTCCGGCACCGTAACGGCCGAAATTGGGTTCGACTTCCATGCGCTCCGCGTCGCAACCCGCTCATGGGCACCCGGCGGCGCGTGTCGGCGCACGTGCGTATTTGCCTCAAAGGCGCGCGCTTTATAGCATACTCGGTTGCGCTCAACAACGCGGCCGCTGGGCGCAGGCGACGCCGAGCCGTCCATCTCAACAGGAATGAATCAATCGATGCCTGTCAACATCAAGACACCAGAGGAAGTCGAGAGGATGCGAATCGCCGGACGGCTCGCGGCGCAGGTTCTCGACATGATCGCCGAGCACCTGCGCCCCGGGATCAGGACGGAGGAATTGGATCGCATCTGTCACGACTACATCGTGAATGAGCAAAAGGCTATTCCGGCACCCCTGAATTATCGGGGTTTTCCAAAGTCCATCTGCACGTCGGTCAACCA
>JBFGYN010000063.1:0-12870 GCA_041587415.1 Candidatus Competibacterales bacterium
ACGTGATTTGCCTGAGGAAGAACACGCCGACCGTCGGCTCGTTTTTGTTGTCATCGGGTATGAGATCCTTACCCTTTTGCAGACCGGGATTCACGGTGCCCTGCGGGACTTCGACACAGGCCATCCGGCCGGAGAGTTCGAAGGTGACTGGCGCATCCGGCTCAGCATTGGACGGATTGGCAAATATCTCCAATCTGGACCGTGCATCGTTCAGGTCACAGTAGAGGTCCTCGCCGAATTCGGCTGCCTTGAACGGAGAACCGCTCGAGCCGCCACTGGTCGTTCTGGGGATGCCGGCACTGGCGCTCTGGGCCAGCAAGAACGCTGTACAAATCAAAGCGCAGGTGCAAAACATTCGGAACGAGCAAAATGTCACTGTTCAACCTCCAGGGGTGTTGGGCCGGCCAGAGGAATATCTGTCCAGGTGTGGTATGCGGAGTCGCGACAACGTAAGTTTCGAGATTGCTGACCATTCACGAAAGCGGAATCCTATGATTTGCACGGAATGTCTTGGCGGTGCGTAGGAGCCGATGCGGCCTTCCGTCCGTCGAACAGGATGATCGGCGGGGCACCGCATTCGGGCTACTACCGCAATTCCGGGCAGAATCTTATTCTGTTGTCAGATCATTTTTTGGTGCGCGCGATTGAGAACGAGCTTATCTGAGTCAGAGATTTCTTACAAACCACATTTCTCAGAGGTGTCACACGGCGCGAGCGGGTTACGCGGGACAGGGGCCTCAGAGCAACCAGGCACCCCGTACCCATCTCGGAATGACTTCCAAGACCCGGAGTCGACTGAGACCCGGATCAGTATGGCCCAATGCTGCGGGGCCGAGCGACTCACATGACACTGGACTCGTTTCGATCGAAGATCAATTCCGCACCCGTCGCGGCCGTCGTCATCAGCATTCTGGTATTTCTGGGCGTATACCTGGGTCGTCAATACGAGGTGCTGCAGCCGGTCGAGCTCGTTGCCTACGACTGGCTCGTGTGGGTCCGCCCGACGCGGCCAGTGCCGCCACGCGTTTCCCTCGTCACCATCACGGAGGCCGACCTCCAGGCGCTGGGGCGCTGGCCCCTTCCGAACATCTACCTGGCCGACGCGCTGCGTCGGATCACCGCGCACGGGCCCAGGGCTGTCGGCATCGACGTCTACACCGACATCCCGGTGCCTCCTGGCCGTGAGCAACTCGAGCAAATTCTGCTCTCCAACCCCCGGATCATCGCCGGGATGCGATTTCCCCGAGCCAATGAGCCCGGCATCCCGCCACCCTCGGTCCTGGCCGATACCGCGCAGTACGCGTTCACGGACTGGGTGGTCGACCCCGGGGGCATTGTCAGGCGAGGGTTGCTCATTCTCGACGACGGTGAGAGCTACGTGTTTTCCCTGGCGTTGCAGACCGCGCTCATCTATCTGGCTCAGGAGCACATCGCACCGGAGGCCGATCCGGACAACCCCGAGCACCTGCGGCTCGGAAACACGACCATCCCCCCCTTCGACCGGAACTTCGGCGCATACGTCAACGCGGACGACGCGGGCTATCAGTACCTCCTCGGTTATCGCGAAGACCTGTCATCCATCGAGCGGGTCACGCTGCAGCAGCTGCGCGCCGGCGACTTCAAGCCCAGCGTCTTCACCGATCGAGTGGTATTGATCGGAGTCTCCGCCGAGAGCGTCAAGGACTATTTCTACACTCCGTACAGCGGCGCGGACACAGACTCCCCGATCACACCTGGCGTCGTGCTCCACGCCCACTCCGTCAGCCAGCTGCTCCGATTTGCGCTCGACGAGGAGCAGCCGATAGAGAGCCTGAGCGATCGGGACGAAGCGCTCTGGATCCTCCTCTGGAGCCTGTGCGGCGGCATCCTGGGTCTGGCGGTACGTGCTCCGGCCCGCTTCGCGTTCAGCGGGTTCGCAGGCCTGGTTCTCATGCTCGGGATCGTCAACGTTGCAATGGGCGAAGGTCTTTGGATTCCACTCGTCCCATCTGGCCTTACGTGGCTGATCTCCGCCACCATCGTCACCGCCTACGTTTCCTACCGCGACATGCAGGAGCGATCAAAGCTCATGCAACTGTTTTCCAGACACGTGGCGAAGGAACTCGCCGAAGACATCTGGGAGCATCGGGACCAATTCCTGACCGGCGGCTACCCGCGCCCACAAAAGCTCGTTGCCACCGTATTTTTCAGCGACATTGTTGCATTCAGCACCATTTCCGAGGAATTGGAACCCCAGGCGCTCATGGATTGGCTGAACGATTACATGTCGCTCATGACAAACTGCATCAACGAACACGATGGCGTCATCCTGCGTTTTATCGGCGACGCCATCATGGCCGTGTTCGGTGTCCCCATTGCACGCGAGACCGAGGAGGATAGGAACCGGGACGCAGTGAACGCCGTGGAATGTGCGCTCGCCATGCAGCAGACCCTGATCGAGCACAACCTCAGACTCCAGGCCGACGGCAAGCCGCTCATCGCCATGCGCGTTGGGATCTTCACCGGCAGCATGGTGGCGGGCAGCATCGGCGACGCGGTGCGCGTCGAGTACAACGTCCATGGAGACACGGTGAATACCGCGGCTCGCCTCGAGGGCTATCAAAAGGAAAACTATCGAGCGAGTTTCTTTACCCAGCCGTGTCGCATACTCGTCGGGGAACCCACGTTCGAGCGACTTGCGGGTAGATTTCGGACGGAGCTGATCGGGGAGGCCAAACTCAAGGGGAAGCAACAGCTAACAACGGTATATCGTATTCTTGGGCGCGCCGATGCGCAGGCCGCGCGGTTGCCCGACACGACCGAGGCAAATACCGACTGCGGGCCCAGAGCATCGGAGACCGGGGGCTGAAGATCGATCGGTGTGGCGAACTTGTCGACATGCCCGGGGCCGGGGCAAGGTGGTGTCATGTCGGCCCGGCGGTCATACCACCTTTGCCTGGTCGCCAAGGAATATTCCTGGCTATTCCATTCAGAAAGCGTATTTTGACCAGACCGTTCTAAATCAGTCGGTTCGGGAAGCTCTGAGCAACTCGGAGCCTCTTCGCCGCATAGGGCGGCTCGCTGGCAATCCCTGGGCGATATATGCTCGCGGAAGAACCCATCCCGTGTCGTCGCAAAGTGCAGGTTCCATGACCTCGACAATTGCTTCGAACCCAAAGCCCGACAGGGGGACTGCCGGGCCAGACCGGGGAACCTCCCGGAAGAACGGGAATTGACGCCCTCGACTCCTTTCCAGGAGTCGATCAATCAACGCCTGAACAACTTCGTCCAGGAGTTGCCAAGGCACGGTAACCGTAGTAGGAGTGTGTGTAATGTCCAAAATGCAGCGATCTAACAAGGAAGCAAAAAAACGGGCCATGCTGACACCGAAGGAAAAGAAAGCGGCGAAAAAGGCAAGAAAGCATGCCGGGGATTCCGTCCCTTTCGTCGTCAAGCAACCCTGAGGGCCGCGTCATAGCGGCAAATTGGATCCGGGAGGCTCGTACTGAGACAAAGTTCGCGATGGGCCGAATCACTCGAGTCTTGAGTTCAGTGTTGTGGCTGGTCGCCGCACCGGGCGCGTTCGGCGTCTCGCACGGAAGCCTCACCGAATCCTTGCCGTGGTTCAAGAATTCTTTCTTGGACATTCGTGAGGACGTCGCGGAGGCGGCTCGCGAGGGGAGGCGGGTGATTCTGTACTTCCACCAGGATGCTTGTCCATACTGCGCAAAGTTGCTGCAGGACAATTTCGGGCAGCGTGCGATCAGCGAAAAGACTCGGCAACGATTCGATGTCGTCTCGATCAATCTCTGGGGCGATCGAGAGGTCACTGGATTCGACGGTGAGCTGAAAACGGAGAAGGCGTTCGGCCGGAATCTCCAGGTCATGTTCACGCCGACACTGCTGTTCCTCGACGAGGCCAGTGGCATCATTCTTCGGGTGAACGGCTATTTCCCCCCACATAGATTCGACGCGGCCCTCGATTATGCGTCGGGTCAGGCGGACGATGGGGAATCATTCGGGGCGTATTTTGCCCGAGTCAATCCACCGGCGGCGAGTGGCAACTTGCATCGCGACGCCGAATTCATACAGCCGCCACTTGCATTAGCGCAGTCCATTGATGATCGTCCTCTGCTGGTGTTGTTCGAGCAGAAGCAGTGTCAGGAATGCGATGAGCTGCACGAGGACATACTGCAGCGACCGGCAACCCGTGATCTCTTGGCCAAGTTCCGTGTTGCGGTGGTGGACATGTGGTCGCGTGAGGTCCTTCAAACCCCGGACGGGCGTAGACGAGCGGCGCGGGATTGGGCGCGGGAATTGGACATCAAGTTCGCGCCGAGCATGGTTTTCTTTGCTGGCGACGGTACGGAGACGTTTCGAAGCGAGGCCTACCTGCGGGCCTTTCACGTGCAGAGCGTCCTCGACTACGTCGCACGAGCTGCGTGGCGCGACTATCCGCAGCTGCAACGATTCATCCAGGAACGTGCCGATCGCCTGCGGGAGCGAGGCATCGACGTGGATATTTGGGAGTAGGATTAGACGGATGGTTTCGCATCCAATACCTGCCCGGTCACACCGATGCTCTCCGGTCCCATCAGATACAGATAGGTCTCCATCAATTCTTCGGGCTTGGGCAGAGTTTCCCGATTCTCCGCAGGGTAGGCGCGCAGGCGAAGCCCGGTTGCGACCGGGCACGGCCTGATCGCATTGACACGGACACGAGTGTTGGCCTCCAGCTCGTTTGCGAGGATTCGCATGAGTGCCAACGCACCGCCCTTCGATGCACCGTAGGCGCCCCAGTACGCATTGCCCTCGTCCGCAACGGCATCGTGCGTGAATACGATGGACGAATCGTCCGCTTTCAGCAGCAGCGAAAGGAGCGCCTGGGTAAGGAGTAACGGTGCAGTCAGGTTGACCTGGAGGGTCTTAACCCAAGTCAGGACGTCGAATTGTGCGATGGGTCTCAAGTCACCCAGTTCGGCCGCATTGTGCAAAAGTCCATCCAGGCGGCCGAACTCCGACTGTACCTTGGCGGCCAGCTCCTCGTAATCCCTCGGGGTTGCGCCCTCCAGATTCATGGGGTAGATGGCCGGCTGCCGACAGCCGCCTCTCTCGATCTCGTCGTACACCCGCTCCAACTTCTTGATGGTCCGCCCGAGAAGGATCACTGTGGCCCCGGAGGTCGCGTACGCAAGCGACGCGGCACGGCCGAGCCCGTCTGCAGCGCCTGTCACCAATATCACTCGATCGTGAAGAAGGTCTGGGTGAGGCTTATGGTCCATGTTCGATTCTGCTGTCGTGGGCCTGCATGACGCATCATTCTAGCCTGGAATCTCTCGCGCATTCCGTCCGGCGTGAATTGCGGTTCGGCGACGCCATTTCGGGGCCGGTCGCTCCCCAAGGCGGCCTTCGACCCAGGTCTTGGTCACCCGGTCACCTGGGCTCGTTCCGGGCACGGCCGGCCTCCGTGCGCTGAATGCGCCAGGCCAGCCACAACTTGCGCAAGGGCGTGAGGTGAACACGCCGCTCAAGCAACTGAAAGTTTTCGGCCTCCATCTCCTTGAGGAGATCCCGATACAGACGACCGATGATCAACCCGAAAGTTTGTTTTTTGCGGTCGATGTCAGGCAGTAGGGTCAGGGCGCTTTCGAGGGTCTCGTCGGCCCTGACCGCCTGAAATCGGAACAGATTGGACGCATTGTCGGTGGTTTGTCTCAACTGCAGTTGATCGGGCACCACGCCGAAGCGCCTCAACTCGTCTTGCGGCAGATATACGCGGCCACGCAATGCGTGCTCGCGAACATCGCGCAGCAAATTGACCAGTTTTCGACCGATCGCCAGTTCGGTCGCGCAACGCAAAGTGCCGCGGTCCTCGTACCCGCATATTTCGGCGCTGAGCATTCCGACCACTCCTGCGGTGCGCTGGCAGTAGAGTCTTAGCTCCGAAAAGCTGGGGTAGGCATCATAGTCTACGTCCATCTGAGCGCCGTCGATGATTTCGTGCAAGTATTCCGGGTGACAGTCAAACTGCGCCCGCTGCGCTGTGAACGCGCACGTCACCGGGTGCCGCGGACGATCATCGAACAGCCTCGCCACCTCTTCGTGCCACCAGTGTAATTTCGCGTGGGCGACGTTGGGGTCTGAGCATTCCCGCGCGACGTCGCCCAACTCGCGGCAAAAGGCATGTAGGACCGCCAGCGCAGCTCGCTTTTCCGGCGGCAGGAATCGGGTGCTGTAGTAAAGGGAGGAGCCGGTTCGGGCGCCGCGCTGTTGGCAATACTCGTTCGGGCTCATTGGCGACCGTATCCGCGTTTCATCCGATGTGGCGGATGGGCAATGCGCCCCGAGGTGCCCGGCAAGTCGTGCAGAGAAATCGACTGGCGGCTCACGTGCCTAGCGCGGCATCCAGATGTCGCTCCAGCCAACTGCGCAGCTGCGATGGATCGTCTACCGTGTCGTCGGCGCCCCAGGCAGCGACGTCCTCGTCCGCTCCGATGTAGCCGAAAAGCGCTGCAATCGTTCGCATGCCGGCACGACGACCCGCTTCGATGTCACGTTCGGCATCCCCCACGTAGATGCAATGCCGAGTCGACAGCCCCATGCATTGGCACGCATGGATGAGCGGTTGCGGATGGGGTTTTGAATTCGCCGTCGTGTCGCCGCTGACGACGATCGCCGAACGAGCTCGCAATCCGAGCGCTTCCAGCAGCGGTTCGGTCAACCAGGCCGGTTTGTTGGTGACGACTCCCCAGGGAACCGAGTGCCGTTCCAGCAATCCCAGGCAGTCCTCAATTCCCGGAAACGGACGTGTCTCGTCAGCCAGGGAACTCCGGTAGAAGTTCAAGAAAAGCTCTTTCAGCGGGTCGAACTGATCATCACTCGGGCCAATGCCGAACCCGACGCGAATGAGCGCCGCCGATCCGTGGGAAACGTGCCGCCGCAGCGTATCGTAAGGCAGCGGCGCCAAACCGCGTTGCACCCGCACACGGTTGAGGGCACCGATCATATCCGGCGCCGTGTCCAGCAGCGTTCCGTCCAGGTCGAACAGGACGCCTGAAATGGTCTCGTTGCCCTGCATTCGAGTGTCAGGCCATCGGCCGACAATGACTGAGGTAGTTGACGTCTACCCCCGGACCGAGCCAATACCGGCCGCTGACCGGGTTGTAGTGGAGTCCGATCATGTCACAGGTTGTTAGGCCGCACGACCGAGCCCATTTGCTCAATTCCGAGGGTCGAATTAGCCGGCGGTACTCATGGGTGCCGGCCGGTAATAGGCGGAGTACGTACTCGGCGGCGACGATCGCCAAGAGCCACGATTTGGGATTGCGGTTCATGGTGGAGAAAAACACGTGGCCATCCGGTTTGACGAGCTGCGCACAGGCGGAAACCACCGAAGAGGGGTCGGGCACGTGTTCCAACAGCTCCAGACAGGTTACGACGTCGAATGAGGCCGGTTCGGTTTCGGCCAACTCCTCTGCGGACGTCTGTCGATATTCCACATGGATCCCGCTCTCGAGACCGTGCAATCGCGCGACGTTCAATGCACCTTCTCCCAGGTCTATTCCGGTGACACGGGCGCCCCGCGCGGCCATCGCTTCGCTCAGGATGCCGCCCCCGCAACCGACGTCCAGGGTTCGCTTTCCGGCGAGGGAGGCGTGCTGGTCGATGTATTCGAGCCGCAGGGGGTTGATGTCATGGAGCGGCTTGAATTCGCTCTCCGGGTCCCACCAACGGCCAGCGACTTGTTCGAACTTCGAGATCTCTTGCTGATCGACGTTCGTTGCCATTGAATCCTCGCGATTGGTATGGGTTCGACCCATGAGGCCTTGCACCATTGCGGCAGACCGCCGAAATGTCGTTCGGCCGACGCGGTTTCCCGGCTTGCTAAAGATTGCCGCGTTCAGGTGGCTGCGCTCGACACGATTGAGCGCAGCCATCGGTGCCAATGCCGGCTGCAGGTAAGCACGCTGCGTCAGTAGTCCGCCAAGCGATCGCGCCAAGTGCGAACCTCCGCCAATATGTCGGTCACATCGAGTGTCGTTGGCTCGCCCTCGGCAAGTAGGCGCTTGCCTCGGACCCAGACATCCGTAACCTGGTGCCGAGAGGCCGAATACACGAGCTGGGACAGGGGATTAAAGACAGGTTCCGTTTCCGGTACATCCAGACGAACTGCCACCAAGTCGGCATCCTTGCCGACCTCGATGCTGCCGATTCGATCGCCCAGGCCAAGTGCGCGCGCACCGTGGAGGGTGGCCATGCGCAGCGCACGGTGCGCGGGCAGGGCACTGGCGTCCCCCGCCACTGCCTTTGCCAATAGTGCTGCGATTCGAATCTCACCTAGCATGTCCAGATCGTTGTTGCTCGCGGCACCGTCGGTGCCAATGGCGACATTCACGCCGGCTTCATCCAGGGCCGTGACCGGCGCGAAGCCGCTGGCGAGCTTCAAATTCGATTCTGGACAGTGCACGACGCTGGCGTTCGCTGCGGCGATTTTCTCGACTTCCCGGTCGGTCAATTGCGTCATGTGAACCGCAATGAGCCGGTGATTGACGAGCCCGAGCTCATCGAGTCGGTCGATGGGTCGCTTGCCGCCAGTGCGTTGCGCTTCGTTTACCTCATGCGCCGTCTCGTGAACGTGCATGTGCACGGGGATGTCGAGGGTCTTTGCCAGTTTCGCGATCCGCTCCAGAGGTCTGTCGCTTACCGTGTAGGGTGCGTGGGGTGCGAGCGCGGTGTGAATGGTTGGGTGACCGGCCAACGTCTTATGCAGTGCTTCCCCCTTTTTCAGGTATTCCTCGGCATCTGCCGCCCAGGCGGACGGAAAGTCGACGGCAATCAGACCCACACACGCTCGAATGCCGCATGCCGCGACGACATCCGCGACCGTATCCGGGAAAAAGTACATATCGTTGAAGCAGGTGGTGCCACCGCGAAGCATTTCCAGGACGGCGAGTCGAGTGCCGCCACGAACGAATGCGGCATCGGCAAATCGGGCCTCGACCGGCCAAATGTGCTTCTGCAGCCAGGTCATGAGCGGGAGATCATCCGCGAGGCCACGCATCAACACCATGGCTGCGTGGGTGTGGGCATTGACCAAGCCGGGGATCAAGGCATGTCCCGGAAGCGGCATGATTTGGCGTGCCACGAAACGCTGGGACATTTCCGCGTGCGGTATGACAGCCTCGACGCGGCACTGGTCCACCAGTACGGCATACCCCTCGAGAACCTGTGCTTCCGGTTCCATGGGGATGGTCCAGCGCGGGATCAGGGCGAGATCGACGTGCTTTGCCGGCAATTTAGGACAGCCCTCCTGCTACGATCGGCCATGGGTACGTTCTGATGGGACGTGCCCCTTCCCGCGAGATTGACCCCGCGCCCGACCACGCCGGCACGGTCCTCAGGTCCATGCATCCCGTGAGGTCGACGTCCCGACACCGACTCGAGTGAGGGCCGTGAGACGCGCGCAATTTCTCTGCTGCATGAGCTTTACACGAAAATCCGTTGAAAAAAAACCGCCCCGGCGGAACCGGGGCGGTTGGACTCGCCAATTCGCCTTTGGGGCGAACCGAAAGAGTTCGGATTAGAACTGCTTTCGCTACTTCGCGCCGCGTACGCTGATTTCCACGCGGCGGTTCTGTGCTCGTCCTTCCCGGGTGGAATTGGACGCAACGGGCTGGGTCTCGCCGACGCCGTACGACTCAATTTTTTCGGCGGGCGCACCCCGCGCGACGAGTTCGGACGTCACGGCATTCGCGCGACGCTCGGACAGGCCCTGGTTGTATGCCTCCGTTCCGATGCTGTCCGTGTGCCCAACTACGACGATCTTGTCCACCTGCTGCAGATCGCCCATGTCCCCAACGACGCGGCTGATTTCGGCTAGGCCCTCAGGCTTGACCACGGACTTGTCGAAGTCGAACAGGGTGTCACCGCGCAAGCTGACCTCTGTCATTTTGGGTTTCGGCGGCGAGGGCTCTATGACCGATGCGACCTCCGGCACCGCGTCACCGCATTCCGCGATCCCCATACCCGCATTCCAACGCGGGGTCTTGAGGCAGCCATCCAAGGTCTTTACAGGTACTCCGTGAGCATCTGCGTAACCGTTAGGTTCGTCGTGTGACCAGGCACTCGCGGACAGCAACAGGCCGCCGGCCGCAACCATGCCGATGGTGAGCTTTCCAACGTCAATCATCGAGGTGTTCTCCCTAATATAACGGATCGAGAATAGAGGTTTCATTTCGTTCCAATTTGCACGGCCGGCATGTGCCGGGACCAGTAATGTTCGTGAGTTTGCTAGCCTCATGCAATTTCACGATAGACACGATTTGCCATTTTACAACATTTTGGCCAGGTTACAACAAATACTCGCACACCATCGAAATGCCAGCTGCAAAACGGTGTGCCGGCGGCCGAAGTGTCCCGCGGCGGAACGCTGGAATGACAATTCCGCGTTGGTCCCGGTGGGCGCTATCGTATCATTGCATGGAGGGCTGGGTGAGGCATGCGCACTCGCCCTGGCGGATGCGGGGTTGCGAGGGCTGTCGCGGCTTCGACTCTTGGTTTTCTCTCACTGGGCCCGATGAGCCCACTTGGTGACTACAGTGGATCAGCAGCACGACCGAATTCGCGCAATCGTCTGGCGGAACGACGCCCTGGAGTTACTCGATCAGAGGCTCCTGCCCGATCGTGAGGAGTATCTTCGCCTCGAACTCTGCAACGCGGTCGCCGATGCCATCCGAAACATGGTCGTGCGCGGTGCGCCCGCAATCGGAATTGCCGCCGCCTATGCAGTGGTGCTTGCGGCCAAGGCACGATACGCAAAGATCGGGGCCGACTGGCAGACGGCGTTCGACGCCGAACTCGCGCCATTGTCGAGATCGCGCCCGACCGCGGTCAACCTTGGCTGGGCCATCAAGCGAATGCTGGACCGGGTCGCCACCTTGGGCTCGGGCGACCCGGGGCCGGCCCTCCTGGCGGAGGCTCGTGCGATTCACGATGAAGACGTGATAGCAAACCGTCGCATGGGCGCATTCGGCAGCGCCCTCATTGGCGAACCGTGTCCCGTTCTGACTCATTGCAATACGGGTTCTTTGGCAACCGGCGGTTTCGGGACAGCGCTGGGTGTGGTGCGCGATGGCTACTCGCGGGGGATTGTCGAGAAAGTCTATGCGGGCGAGACGCGACCGTGGATGCAGGGCGCCCGCTTGACTGCTTGGGAACTCGCACAGGACGGTATACCGGTAAGTCTTCTGGCTGACGGAGCGGCGCCGTGGCTCATGCGCTGTGGCCAGGTCCGATGGGTCATCGTCGGAGCAGACCGGATAGCGGCAAACGGCGATACCGCCAATAAGATCGGCACCTACGGCCTGGCGCTTGCCGCTCGGCGTCACGGTGTGCATTTCATGGTGGTCGCGCCCACGTCGACAATGGACCCGGCGCTTGCAGACGGAGCCGGGATTCCAATCGAGGAACGCCCCCCGCAGGAGGTGCTTAATCTGGGGGGGCGTAGGTTGGCTCCGGAAGGTGCCTGTGCGTGGAATCCGGCGTTCGACGTCACGCCGGCCGAGTTGATCGACGCGATCGTGACCGAAAGGGGTGTCGTCCATCACCCGGACACGACCGGACTGGCCGAATTGTTGACGGAAAAGTGACTACAGGGTCCTGAGAGGGCGTTTGGCGCGATGCGGGATTGATCCCCCCGTCTGAGGGCGAGTGTGATATGATCTGCCGCCAGTCGCGTCCTGTGGCCACGTAAGGCCCTATTCGGTATCCCAAGGCCCCAATAACCCATGGTTGAGTTTGCCAAGGAAGTCTTCCCGGTCAATCTGGAAGACGAGATGAAGCAGTCCTATCTGGATTACGCCATGAGCGTGATCATCGGTAGGGCGTTGCCCGATGTCCGTGATGGGCTGAAGCCGGTTCATCGACGAGTTCTGTTTGCCATGCGGGAATTGGGCAACGATTGGAACAAAGCCTACAAGAAGTCGGCTCGTGTCGTCGGCGATGTAATCGGTAAGTATCATCCCCATGGGGACACCGCGGTGTACGACACCATCGTCCGCATGGCCCAGCCGTTTTCGATGCGCACTGTGCTCGTCGACGGTCAGGGCAACTTCGGTTCCATTGACGGTGACGCTCCGGCCGCCATGCGATACACGGAAGTCCGCATGGCGCGAATCGCGCACGAAATCCTTGCGGACCTGGACAAGGAGACGGTCGACTTCGCGCCCAACTACGATGGCTCCGAGAACGAGCCGCTGGTCATGCCCACGCGGGTGCCGAACCTTCTGATCAACGGTTCCACGGGCATTGCCGTCGGCATGGCGACGAACATTCCGCCCCACAATCTGACGGAAGTGATCAATGCCTGTCTCGCCGCGATCGAACGTCCCGAAATCGACGTACATGAATTGATGGACTTCGTGCCGGGCCCGGATTTCCCCACCGCTGGAATCATCAACGGTGCAACGGGTATCCGCGAGGCGTATCTAACCGGCCGCGGACGCATACACGTGCGGGCACTGGCCACGATCGAAACAGACAAGGATGGTGGGCGGCAGGCCATCGTGGTTACCCAGCTTCCGTTTCAGGTCAATAAGGCACGCCTGCTGGAAAAGATTGCGGAACTGGTCAAGGAGAGACGCCTGGAAGGCATCTCGGAGTTGCGTGATGAGTCCGACAAGGATGGCATGCGCATGGTCATCGAGCTGAAACGTGGTGAGATGGGTGAGGTGGTTCTGAACAACCTTTACCGGCACACCCAGATGCAAAGCGTGTTCGGCATCAATATGGTCGGTCTGGTGGACGGTCAGCCACGGCTCCTGAATCTGCGGCAGATTTTGGACGTATTTCTGAGACACCGCCGGGAGGTGGTGACTCGTCGCAGCCTCTACG
>JBFGYN010000064.1:0-12850 GCA_041587415.1 Candidatus Competibacterales bacterium
GACGCCCACCTCCAAAGTCGTAGGTGACATGGCGTTGTCGATGGTCACCGGCGGGCTCACACCGAAAGACGTCCTCGACCCGGCGCGGGACATTGCGTTCCCGGAGTCTGTGGTGTCATTTTTTCGGGGCGATATCGGACAACCTCCTGGCGGCTTCCCCGAAGCCCTGCAGCGGAAGGTGCTGAAAGGAGGATCCGCATTGCAGGGTCGACCGGGTGAGTCCTTGAAGCCGGTGGACCTGGACGATGAACGCGCCAGCCTCGAGCAATTGCTCGGGCGGCCGGTCAACGAGCGAGAGGTCTCCTCCCACCTGCTCTACCCGAAGGTGTTCGAGGACTATGCCGCCCAGGTCGACAAGTTTGGGGACGTGAGCGTTTTGCCGAGTACGGCATACTTCTTCGGCATGGAATTCGGCGAGGAGATTGCAGTCGACATCGACCGCGGCAAGACGCTGGTGATTCGGTTTTTGGCGCTGAGTGAACCGAATGATGCGGGCCAGCGTCAGGTATTTTTCGAACTCAACGGCCAGCCCCGAACCGTAAAAGTGGCGGACCGGCGGGTCGCACCCACTCAGCCGCCACAGCCAAAGGCGGAGGACGGCAACCCGGAGCAAATCGGGGCACCCATGCCGGGTCTCGTTGTCGAGGTAGACGTGCAGCCCGGGCAGAGAGTGGAGAAGGGCGATGTCCTGGTTGCGATCGAGGCCATGAAGATGCAGACCGCCGTTCACGCCCAGCGCGACGGTCTCGTAAAATCGATTCTGGCCCCTGTCGGCACCCAGGTCGATAGCAAAGACCTGCTGATGGTCATCGAGGCGAACCCAGAATTCGCGCCGGACGGACCGCCTCCGGGGGGCGCGTGACAGGATTAACGGGGTTGGGCGGGCGCGCCGGCAGAACCGCTCGAGTTGCCGTGTCGCATCTCGGTGAGACATCCCGGGGCATTCGTTTTTCCTGGGAATAGGTATCGCCCATGACTGAACCGCGGCTTCGCGTTTCCATTGGCCGCCAACGTCTCGAGCTTTTCGATGGTGTGCGGTTCGTACGAAGCTACCCGGTCTCGAGCGCGTCGAACGGGCCGGGCGAGCTTCACGGCAGTGGCTGCACGCCTCGAGGGCAACACGTGATTCGCGCATGCATTGGCGCCGGGCAACCGGCCGATGTGGTCTTCGTCGGTCGCCGCGCCACTGGTGAAATTTTTAGGCCTGAGCTCCGCGCACAGTTCCCGGATCGCGACTGGATCCTGACGCGAATTCTCTGGCTATCCGGATGCGAACCCGGACGCAATCGATTCGGCGACGTCGATACCATGCGGCGCTACATCTACATTCACGGTGCTCCCGACGATGTGCCCATGGGTGTGCCCGGATCCCACGGTTGCGTGCGCATGCGCAACGCCGACGTGATTTCCCTGTTCGATCAAGTCGCACCGGGCACGCCGGTGCTCATCGAGGAATAGAAGCAAGTGTCGCTTGGGCCAGTGATGCTCGGCTTGGAGGGCATCGAGCTTAGCGCCGAGGAGCGTGACATGCTGCGCCACCCGCAAGTGGGTGGCGTGATTCTGTTTGCGCGCAACTATTCCGATCCGGACCAGCTGGAGCGTTTATGCCGGGAGATCCATGACCTTCGCCAGCCGCGGCTCATCGTTGCGGTGGATCAAGAGGGCGGACGCGTTCAACGCTTTCGTAACGACTTCAGCCGCCTGCCGCCGGTCCGTCGTCTCGGTGAACTCTACGACGAGGATCCGCAGCGGGCACTGCAGCTCGCACGCGCGAGCGGCTGGCTGATGGCCGTCGAATTGCGTGCCGTAGGCGTGGACTTGAGCTTCGCCCCCGTGCTCGATCTGGATCGCGAGGTCAGCGGAGTCATAGGGGATCGCGCGTTTCATCGGGAACCCTGCGCCGTAGCGAAACTGGCCAGCGCCTACGTGACGGGTATGGGTCGGGCGGGCATGGAAGCAACGGGCAAGCATTTCCCGGGTCACGGATCGGTGGCCGAGGATTCTCACTTGGAGTTGCCGGTGGATCGGCGTTCCTATGCGGAGATCGAACGGCACGACCTGCTACCATTCAGACGGCTGTGCCAGCTCGGTATCGCCGCATTCATGGCTGCCCACGTGCTGTACCCGGAGGTCGATTCCCGAGCAGCCGGGTTCTCACGATTCTGGATCGGTGAGGTCCTGCGGAAGCGATTTGCGTTCCAGGGCGCGGTGTTCAGCGACGATTTGGATATGGCCGGTGCCCGGATGGCGGGCTCACCCGAAGATCGGGCCCTGTCCGCACTGGAGGCCGGTTGCGATATGGTGCTCGTCTGTAATGATCGACATGCCGCGGTGAGCATCCTACAGGGGCTCGAAGCTTACAGCGAGCCCAATTCCCAGCACAGGCTCGCACGCATGCGCGGCCGCGGAGGTGGCAGTCACCGTGGGCTCCGGCGCAGCGAAGTGTGGCAAAAGGTGCGGCAAAGCGTGGCGGATTGCGATGTGAACCCGCTGCTGGGTTTGCATCTTTGAAGCCGAGAGTCGGGGCCGTGGGCGCCGGGTGATAGACCCGGCGCGTTCCGGCTGTAGCGGCGCCTGCAGGCGCCGCCCATGTGCGGACTCGGACATCGTTGCCTCATGGAATCCTGTCGGATGGCCGGCGGGCTGGTGGCGGTGTATTCGCGCTCCTATAATGGCGAGCTTTGCGCCGTCGCAAGGAATCGGAGTAGATCGAATGGCTCACAAGCTAATGGTCGTCATGGCCAACGCCGACCCATCGAATCCGACCGGACTCGGTGCGCCCTTCTTCCAGGCGACGGTGGCCGCTGCGATGGAATACGAGGTGGAAGTCGTGCTGACGGGTCGGAGCGGCGAACTGGCAGTGAAGGGTGTGGCCGAAAAATTGATAGCCCAGGAAGCGAACGCAAAGAGTGTTTACGATTTCATCAAGGAAGCCCATGAGGCTGGCGTCAAGTTCAAAGTGTGCTCCTCGACACTGGATTTGTGGGGCGATGACCTGATCCCCGAAATCGAGGATACCGTCGGCAGTGCGTACGTCATTAGCGAGGCCATGGACGACGACACGGTAACGTTCACCTATTGATGCCCGTTTTCCACGAAATTCCATCCGAATTTGAAAGCCTCTCCCAGACCTGGAGCACTAGGCCCTCGACGATGGTGTGCATCGTGCGTTCGGGACCGGAGAGGCAGGGACGACCGTGTGGAGCGTCTACGGATTGAGCGACCCGGTGCTACGCAGGCGGCGCCCGCGCTCACGCTGCCATGGCTGATTGAGAATCCAAGGGATCCGCCGACAATTCAATGAATGACGATCGACCACCAGAGACGGACGGTCCGTCCGGCGAAATTTCCCGGCTGGACGAGCGAGCCGCCGACGCGAGAGCGGTGTTCGAACGGGCTGAGGAGGTCTACGGCGCCGAGGAGGTCGAGGCGGCCTACGATCGACTGGGTGCTGAGATTTCGGGCGCAGTGGCCAAGAGCATTCCCGTTGTCATGACGGTTCTCAATGGGGGAATGGTGCCGGCTGTCCGCCTCATGGAGCGGTTCCGATTTCCCTACGAGTTGGGATATTTGCACGCCACGCGTTATCGGAGCGGCTTGCGCGGCCACGATTTGCGCTGGGTGGTTCCGCCGAGTGTCGATGTCGCCGCTCGGGTTGTCGTGGTGGTGGACGACATCGTCGACGAGGGTCACACGCTGGCTGCAGTGCTGGAAGCACTTCGGAAGCGGGGTGCAAGCAAGGTCTACAGCGCCGCTTTGGTCGAAAAGTTGCATAATCGAAAGGCTCCGGGACTCGAGGTCGACTTCGTGGGACTGCCGGTCGGCGACCGATACGTCTTCGGCTGTGGCATGGATTACCGGGAATTTTTTCGCGGCCTGAGGGCGATTTATGCGTTGGTGGACTAGTACTAGTGGTTCAGCCGCCGAGAGGGTCCGTCGGAGGTGCCCAACATGAGCGAACTCGCCATCATCGGCGGTACCGGCCTCACGTCTCTCGATAATCTCAAAATCATTCGCAAAGAGATGGTGTCGACGCCTTACGGGGAACCGTCCGGTGCCGTGACCCACGGAATGCTAGCGGACAAGGCGGTCGTTTTCCTGCCGCGTCACGGCTACGCCCACACAATTCCGCCGCACAAGATCAACTATCGTGCAAACATTTGGGCGCTCAAACAGATTGGCGCGAAAAAGATTGTCGCCGTGGCGTCGGTTGGCGGCATTCGTGCCGACATGGTACCGGGTACTTTGGTAATTCCAGACGAAATCATCGATTACACATGGGGCCGGGCGCACACATTTTTCGAGAACGACCTCAGCCACGTTACGCACGTGGATTTCACCTACCCGTATTCGCCGGGGTTGCGCCAAAGACTCATCGAGGCCGCGCGAGCCGCCGGGATCCGCGTTCGCGACAACGGCACCTACGGTGCGACGCAGGGGCCTCGATTGGAGACTGCCGCGGAAATTCGCCGAATGGAACGTGACAGCTGCGATCTGGTTGGCATGACCGGCATGCCCGAGGCGAGTTTGGCGCGCGAGGCGGGGCTGGATTATGCCACGTGCGCCGTGGTCGTCAATTGGGCGGCGGGAAAGACTGCGGACGAAATTTCAATGTCGGAGATCGAGCAAACGCTCGATGGCTGCATGCACGAGGTCAAGGCCTTGCTCATGGGTGTCATTCGGATCGTTTGAGTTCAACCGCAAGATGTTTGCGCCCCGCGTAATGTCCGGGTTAACCCGGATACTGGCGGAATTCGCAGCCGCCCTGGTGAAATATCCGGGTCAACCTGCCGGTCTTGCGTACAGGAGCACACCGATCTTCGGATGATCCAGGTAGTGGATTTCCTTGCTGCGCATCCTGCGGCTCTCCTGCATGCGAACGGCCTGGGAGCCGTCGGATGGACGCAGCAGAAGATCCACTTTGGTATGCAGGAAACGTTGCCGCCACACGGTCACGCTGCCGGTCAACTTGTAGCCATCTTCGCTCTGAACTGGTGTGGCGCGCGAGTTGTTTCGACTCACACCGGGCTGCCGCCATGCCCGATGAACAAGGACTCGGTACTGACTGCTCTGGCGCAGCTGTGCAACCGTGCCGCCTAGGGCCCGTTGGGCGGCGGGGTAGCTGCCTGCACCGGAGTTTGGTGGGAAACCGGGTTCGGAGGAGAATTGTTCGCCCGAGCGATCCGGTGTGACGCGCTCGAATACCACCAGCTCGATGTCGTACGTTCCCGCCGCATGGACGGCGCACGCCAACAGCACCGCAACAAGTCCTGCGGCGGCGCAAGTCACGCGAGCGGCAGTCCCGGAGCGCGCATTTCTCTTGTTCATGCTGCCACCTCCTCCAGCAGTCGTGAAACCGTTTGTATGCGGCTATCGGCATCGGGCATCTCCACATTGAACCTGAGCTTATCCTGTCCGTCCAGCCGGTAGATCTGTCCCTGTTCTCGAATCAGCCGCATGACCCGACCAAAGTCGATTCTCGGCTCGTCTTCGAACTGAATACGGCCACCCGTGGGTCCGGCGCTGATCTTCCTGATACCAATGCGCTGCGTTTCGAGCTTCATTTCCGTCACCCGAAGAAGGGTTTTTGCCGGATCCGGCAGCAGTCCGAAGCGGTCGATCATCTCCACCTGCAGAGCCCGCAACTGCTCGGCGTTCTCGGCATGGGCGATGCGTTTGTACATGATGAGCCGCGTGTGGACGTCGGGCAGAAAATCTGCGGGCAGCAGTGCTGGAACCTGAAGATCGATCTCCGGGCCTGTCTGAAGGGGTTTACCCAGATCCGGCTCGCGCCCGGATTTCAGGGCTTCCACGGCACGCTCCAGCAGTTCCGCGTAGAGGCTGAATCCCACTTCCTGGATCTGACCGCTCTGCTCTTCCCCGAGTAGCTCACCGGCGCCACGGATTTCCAGATCGTGCGTGGCCAGGAGAAAACCCGCGCCCAGGTCTTCCAGCGATTCGATTGCTTCGATGCGTTTCACGGCGTCCGCGGTCATTGCCTTGCGGTGCGGCACGATGAGATACGAGTAGGCGCGATGATGGGAACGGCCCACGCGGCCGCGAAGCTGGTGCAACTGGGCCAATCCAAGCTTGTCGGCACGATTTATGACAATTGTGTTCGCGCTGGGCACGTCGATCCCCGATTCGATGATCGTCGTGCAAACGAGCACGTTGCATCGCTGGTGGTAGAAGTCGAGCATGACGCGTTCCAGCTCGGTTTCGCGCATTTGCCCGTGTGCGATTCCGATCCGTGCTCCGGGCACCATTTCGGAGATCACCCGCGCCATCCGCTCGATGCTCTCCACCGCGTTGTGGAGGAAGTAGACTTGACCGCCGCGCTTGAGCTCCCGCTGGCAGGCCTCCTGGACGACGCCCGGGTTCCATTCGCCCACGAAAGTCTTGACGGCAAGCCGTTCGGCAGGTGGCGTCGCAATGACGGACAGGTCTCGGAGGCCGGACAGAGACATGTTCAGGGTGCGCGGTATGGGGGTTGCCGTGAGGGTGAGCACGTCCACTTCGCTACGCAGGGACTTCATGCGTTCTTTGTGACGGACGCCGAATCGGTGCTCTTCGTCGATGATCACCAGGCCCAGCGCCCTGAAGCGCACGTCGGACTGGAGGAGTTTGTGGGTGCCGATCACGATGTCGACCGTACCGCCCGACATGCCGCCGAGAATTTCATCCTGCTGTTTGCGGCTGCGAAAGCGCGACAGCATTTCCACGCGTATCGGCCACTCGGCGAATCGATCCAAAAAGTTTTGATGGTGCTGCTGTGCGAGTAGGGTCGTGGGAACGAGCACGGCAACCTGACGCCCGCCCTGGACGGCTACGAAGGCGGCGCGCATGGCTACTTCCGTCTTGCCGAAACCCACGTCTCCACATATCACGCGGTCCATCGGTCTGCCTGCGCTCATATCCCGGATGGTAGCGTCGATTGCGGAGAGTTGATCAGGCGTCTCCTCGAATGGAAACGCTGCGGCAAAGCGTTGGTACTCGGCGTGATCGAACTCGAAGGCGTGGCCTGGGCGCGCCTGCCGGCGGGCGTAGATGTCAAGCAGCTCGGCTGCGGCGTCCCGAGCCTTCTCGGCCGCCTTGCGCTTGATCCGTTGCCACTGATCGTTTCCGAGCTTGTGCAACGGCGCGGTGTCCTCGCTGGCGCCCGTGTAGCGGCGAATCAGATGTAGCGCGGAGACCGGAACGTAGAGTCGGTCACCGCCAGCGTACTCGAGAACCAGAAATTCACTGTTGAGACCGCCGCTAGCCAGCGTTTCCAGCCCACGATAACGACCCACGCCGTGGTCCTCGTGAACCACTGGCGCACCAATCTCGAGCTCGTTGAGGTTTGACACGACGTTCTCGAGATCCTTGCGGGCAGAGCGGCGTCTCCGCTGGTGAACCCGTTCGCCTTCCAGCACCGATTCCGGAATAACGGCTTGACCGTGACCCGGTAGCAGGAACCCGCGCTCGAGGGGTGCGACGGTGAGGGCAAGACGTTTCTCGCTGGCTAAGAAGGCGCTCCAGCCCGCGACCGATTCCGGGTGAATGCCATGGCGTCCCAGAGTTTCGGATAGGAGTTCGCGCCGACCGGCAGATTCTGCAGTGAACAGCACTCGACCAGAGAACGTGGACAGGAATTGGTTGAGTGCCGCGGCCGGGGCGTTCGCCTGGAGTTGAAAACGAAGGTCCGGCAGCTCCAATGCCGCCGCCTTCAAACTCGGGCCGGGACTGTCGCCAGGGTGGAGGGTCACCCTGGCGAGGGCTTCGATTTTCGCGGCAAGTTGACTGGGAGATAGAAACAACTCGCCAAGTGGCAGCAGTGGACGTTCCAGGTCGTGGCGGCGCTGCTCATAGCGTTCGGCCGCCTGCTCGTGGAATTCCCCGGCAGAGTCCAACGCACCGCGAATGAGCAGCGCCACGCAGCGATCCGGCAAATAGTCGAAAAATGTGCCCGTTTCCTCGAAGAAAAGGGGTAAGTAATATTCGATGCCGCCTGGTGCGAATCCAGAGCTTACGTCCCGATAGACGGGGCTTGCGTCGGCGGAGCCCTGAAAGGCGGTCCGGAAAGCGCGGCGAAAACGGGCGATCCCTGGCTCGTCGAGGGGAAACTCCCGCGCGGGCAGGAGCTGGACACTCGAGACCTTTCGCGTAGAGATTTGCGTTTCCGGGTTGAATTCGCGGATGGATTCGATCTCGTCGTCGAAGAGATCGATACGCAAGGGGCAATCGCTGCCCATGGGGAAGATGTCAAACAGCGCGCCGCGCAGGGCAAAATCCCCGTGCTCTCGCACCTGCGACACGCACCGGTAGCCGGCGTTGTCGAGGCGGCGTCGAAATTCGGCCGGGTTCAGACGATCGCCCGGCGAGAGCACGAAGCAATGGCCCTCGAGCCACTCCCGCGGCGCGAGTCGTTGTGCAAGCGTGGACACCGGGATGACGACAACGCCGCGATCGGTCGTAGGCAACCGATTGAGCGTGAGCAGCCGCTGGGAAACGATATCCTGGTGCGGTGAGAATATGTCGTAGGGAAGTGTTTCCCAGTCGGGAAAAACCAAGACGTGTTGGCTTCCGCCGAAGAAATTTAGGGCGGACTCCAATTGCAGTGCGCTCGGGGTATCCGGCGTGATCACGAGCAGAATGCCGCGGTAGCTTGCGGCCGCCTGAGAAATGGCAAGGGCGGAGCTGTCCGCGGAGAGCCCAGTCCAGGTCAGATGTTGCCCTGGCATTTCCGGGAGCCGGGGGGCGAGTCGGAACTTACTTGGATCGCTCATCGATTCGCCCAAACCGCGACGCTGGTGAAAATGGGGCCGTATTGTCCCACAGGGAGTCGTAATGGGTCACTTCGCCTGAGTGCTGCGATGTCGCTCGATCGCGCTCTTGACGTTGCGTCCGTCCCGAGTCCAGTTCAAACTGCTTTGGGCTTGATGTGAGCTTGGGCTATAGTCTTCAGATTATTTCGAGTATCGGTAAGAATAGGCCCACCAAATGGAGTCGAGAGCGCGAGGGCTATGATCAGGGTGATGGTGGTCGACGACCACACGCTTATTCGAGTGGCGCTCAAGCGCATTCTCGAGGAACAGGGGGACATCCAGGTCGTTGCGGAGGCCTCGTCGGGTGAACAGGCGGTTGAGATCGCTCGCCGACAGCCCCTCGACCTTGTGGTGATGGATGTGGACATGCCCGGTATGGGAGGCGTAGAAGCGACTCGTAAGATCAACAACATGGCTGGGGGGCCGAAAGTGATCGTCATTTCGGTGCACAGCCAGGATCCCTACCCCAAACGCCTGCTGGAGGCGGGGGCGAGCGGCTACCTGTCGAAAGCGACAGGCGCAAACGAGGTGATCGGCGCCGTGCGAACGGTGTACGGGGGCCAGCCCTACGTGGCGCCCGAGGTCGCCGGTCAGCTGGCCATGGCGAGCATCAATCGAACCGAATCTCCGCTGGACTCCCTCACCCAGCGTGAGATGCAGGTGATGCTCATGCTCACCAAAGGTCAAAACGCCCAATCCATTTCCAAGACTCTGAATCTGAGCCCGAAAACGGTTTGTACCTACCGTTACCGCCTGTACGAGAAACTCGACGTGAAGAACGATGTCGAGTTGACGCACCTGGCGATTCGCCACGGTCTGGTCGAAGGCGGCAAGCCGAACTAATGTACCCCGTGTTCGATCCGGGTTGCCGTCGCTGCCCGCGGTTGGCGGCGTTCATGGAAGAGGTAAAGGCAGAAAACCCGACTTATCATTGCCGGCCGGTTCCGGCGTTTGGCGATAGCCGAGCGCGACTGCTCATTGTGGGACTGGCGCCGGGAAAGCACGGCGCCAATGCGAGCGGACGTCCGTTCACGGGGGACTTCGCGGGCATTATCCTGTACCGCACACTGCACAGATTCGGATTTGCAGATCGGCCTGACTCCCTGTCGGCACTGGATGGCTTGCATCTCAGAAATTGCCGGATCACCAACGCAGTCAAGTGCCTGCCGCCCGAGAACAAGCCGAATGGTCTCGAAACTCGGAATTGCAACCACTTCCTCGCGGCCGAGTTGGCGAGTTTGCCGACGGATGCCGTCGTGCTGGCACTGGGCGGATTGGCACACCGCGCCATAATCCGGGCGTGCGAGCGGCGTGCAAGCCAGTTTTCTTTCGGCCATGGTGCAGAGCACGACCTCGGATCCATTCGCCTGCTGGATTCCTACCACTGCAGCCGTTATAACACCCAGACACGCAGGCTCACGGAGGCGATGTTCGATCGGATCGTCGAGCGTGCTAAGACCTTGCTTGGCTGAGAATTCCACGACGGTGGCGGGTCGAGCCCAGCGTCCGAGTTCGCCATGGTACTCTTTGTTCGATGAAGCAGACCCCTGGCCCTGAGGCGTTTGACGCCAGGTCGTTCGTTCGAACTCTGACCGCTCGCCCTGGCGTCTACCGCATGCTCGACGCCGGCGGGGAAGTGATCTACGTTGGCAAGGCACGCAACCTGAAGCGTCGCGTCGCAAGCTATTTTCGCGCCCACCACGATTCACCCAAGACCCGCCGACTCGTGGAGACCATTCGCGACGTGGAGGTGACCGTCACCCATACGGAAGCCGAAGCGCTGCTTCTCGAGAACAATCTGATCAAGAAATATCGGCCGCGATACAATGTGTTACTTCGCGACGACAAGAGCTATCCCTATATTCACCTCACCGAACACCAATACCCGCGATTGACTTTTTATCGGGGAACTCGCAGCGCGCCTGGGCGTTACTTTGGCCCGTATCCGAGTGCAGGATCCGTGCGGGAAACACTCAACTTGCTGCAGAAGCTTTTCCAGGTGCGTCAATGCGAGGACAGCTTTTTCCAGAACCGGACTCGCCCTTGTCTGCAATACCAAATCAAGCGCTGCAGTGCGCCCTGCGTTGGACACATCGATCCGGAAAGTTACGGAAACGAAGTGAATAGCACGGAATTGTTTCTCCAAGGCCGAAGCAGTCAGCTCGTGGATGTGCTCGTGCAACGCATGGAGGCCTGCTCGAAGCGGCTCGAATTCGAGCAGGCTGGCCGTCTCCGAGACCAAATCGCAAAGCTGCGGCGAGTGCTGGAGCGCCAGTACGTGAGCGGCAACGGTGGAGATCTGGACGTGGTCGCCTGTGCCGTGCAGGGCGAAGCGAGCTGCGTACAGGTGCTGTTCTTCCGCGGCGGCCGCAATTTGGGGAACAAGGCGATTTTCCCGCACTTGCCCGACGTCCTCGGCGCAAAAGAAATCCTCGCAGCATTCGTCGCGCAATACTATCTGGGACGAGAAATTCCGCCCGAGATTCTTGTCAGCGACGATCCGGACGGCGCCGACGTGCTCGCCGAGGCGCTCACTGCAAGCAGTGGGCACCGGGTTACCATCACCCCCCGGGCCCGGGGCGAGCGGGCACGCTGGGTGGGCATGGCAGTGACCAATGCGGAGCAGGCACTTGCCGCGCACCTTTGCAGCCGGGCCGGGCTCTTGGGACGTTTCGAAGCGCTCCAATACGCGCTTCACCTGGATGAACTGCCCGAACGCCTGGAGTGTTTCGATATTAGCCACACGATGGGCGAGGCGACCGTTGCCTCCTGTGTCGTATTCGACCTCGAGGGACCGCGCAAGAGTGACTACCGGCGATTCAACATCAAGGGTGTTGCGCCGGGCGATGACTATGGGGCGATGCACCAGGCACTGACCCGTCGCTATACCCGTCTTCGCCGGGGTGAAGGGAGGATACCGGACGTCCTGCTCGTCGACGGCGGTGTCGGCCAACTGGCTGAGGCCGCTCGAGTTTTGGAGGAGTTGCAAGTGTCCGGCCCCACCGTCGTCGGTGTTGCGAAGGGCCCGGATCGTCGGCCCGGCACGGAGGTGCTGCACTTGTTGGGTTCAGACGGCCCCTCTATACTGCCGGCCGACTCACCGGCGCTGCACTTGGTACAACAGGTCCGCGACGAGGCGCACCGGTTCGCTATCACCGGTCACCGGCAGAGACGCGAGCGCAAGCGGGGGAATTCACCACTCGAGCAGATATCCGGCGTCGGCCCAAAGCGCCGGCAGAGGCTCCTTCGACAGTTTGGCGGGCTGCGCCAACTTTCCAGAGCCGGCGTGGAAGATATCGCGGCGATCGAAGGGATCAGTGGCCCGCTGGCGCAACGAATTTATGATGCGCTGCACGACGATCCCTGAGTCCCGGGTATCGTGCACGCGCCGCCGTCACGCGGGCGCCGATCGGCCGACGCTCATTCGGCCCGGACGGAAACCGAAAACCCTGAAGGGATTCCCTGGTTGAATATGACATGCACTTCAACCTGCCGAATATTCTCACGTTGCTCAGGATCGGATTCATCCCCGTTTTCGTTCTTGTTTTCTTCCTACCGTGGGTATGGTCGAACGTCATCTGCACTGCGCTTTTCGCTGCCGCGGCGATTACCGATTGGCTCGATGGCTTTCTCGCGCGCCGCTGGAACCAAACCTCCCAATTCGGCGCTTTTCTCGATCCAGTGGCCGACAAGCTGATGGTGGGGAGCGCGCTGGTGCTTCTGGCCCAGACGCACCCGACTGCCTGGTTCGCCGTAGCCGCAATGATCATCATCGGCCGGGAGATCACCATTTCGGCCCTCAGAGAGTGGATGGCCAACATCGGTGAGCAGAGCCGGGTTGCGGTGTCCATGCTGGGCAAGGTGAAGACGACCGTTCAAATGGTGGCGCTATTGCTGCTGATCTATCGCGAACCGATTTGGGAACTGGATACCGATCTCATCGGCTCCGTCCTGCTCGTGCTGGCAGCCGTGCTCACCCTATGGTCGATGATCCTCTACCTTCGTGCTGCCTGGCCGTCGCTGCGCGGTTAGCCCGCAGCGAC
>JBFGYN010000065.1:0-12847 GCA_041587415.1 Candidatus Competibacterales bacterium
CACGGAAGATGCTGCTTCCGCAGCTCTATTGGATTGCGCATACAGTGTCGATTCCGGAGAGGGACCCATTCGCGGCAAGGAGAATCTGAATGGACCAGAGTCTCCCCCAAAGCCGGGCTGACACACGTTACAATTGCATCGCGAACGCCGATGCCGGCGCGTTCGCGGCGTTCAAATTCGGCTAGGCGGGGGCATAAATGGAACGAAGGTATTTCGGGACGGACGGCATCCGCGGCCCGGTCGGCGAGGTGCCGATTACGCCCGATTTCGTGTTGAAACTGGGCTGGGCTGCCGGGCGTGTACTCGTTTCCGAAGGTTGTAGCCGCGTGGTGATTGGCAAGGACACCCGGATCTCCGGCTACATGTTCGAATCGGCACTGGAGGCCGGGCTGTCGGCGGCCGGGCTCGATATTGCGCTTCTGGGGCCGCTGCCGACCCCCGGAATTGCCTATCTCACCCGAACCCTGAACGCCTGTGCGGGTATCGTAATTAGCGCGTCCCACAATCCCTATTACGACAACGGCATCAAGTTCTTTTCTCGCGACGGCAGCAAGCTGTCCGACCATCTGGAGGAACAGATCGAAGCCGTAATGGAGGAGCCGTTGACGTGCGTCGAATCTGGGCGCTTAGGGAAGGCGGAGCGCATTGATGATGCACGCGGCCGCTACATTGAATTCTGCAAGAGCACGATCCCCGCCCGCGTTCAGCTCAAGTCGCTCAAACTGGTGGTGGACTGCGCCAATGGTGCAGCGTATTCGGTGGCGCCACCCGTGTTTCGCGAGCTCGGCGCCGAGGTAATCTCCATTGCCGTCGAGCCCAACGGACTCAACATCAACCGGGAGTGCGGCGCCACGGCGCCGGAAAAACTGCGCAGAGTGGTGGTGGAAAGCGGCGCCGACGCGGGAATTGCTTTGGACGGCGATGGTGATCGGTTGATCATGGTCGACGCCGATGGAGTGGTCGTCGACGGGGATGATGCGTTGTATATCATTGCTCGGGACCGGCTCAAAAGCGGCACTCTGAACGGCGGCGCCGTCGCGGGCACGCAGATGACGAATCTGGGTCTCGAGGTTGCTCTGAACGAACTGGGTGTGGACTTGGCACGCTCAAAGGTTGGCGATCGGCACGTGCTCGAGTTGATGAGATCGAGGGGCTTGATTCTCGGCGGAGAGAGTTCCGGACACATTATCTGCCTGGATCGCACCACTACTGGTGATGGCATTATCTCCGCCTTACAGATTCTCGCCGCAATGGTGCTCGCGGACGCGCCGCTGGCGGAGCTGAGACGCGGCGTTCGGAAGTATCCGCAGTGCCTGCTGAACGTCCCCATCGCCCGCGGAGTCGAAGTGGAGGCGTCTTCGCCGATCCTGGACGCCGTAAGCACAGTCGAATCTCAGCTTGGCCGTCGCGGCCGCGTTCTTCTCAGGGCCTCAGGAACGGAGCCGGTCATTCGAGTCATGGTGGAGGGCGAAGATGCCAGCGAGGTCGATACGCTGGCCCGTGAACTCGCTAACGTCGTGGGCGCCGCCCTCGGGTAAGGATCAACCCGACCAGTGCATCGGGATCCGAATTTTCGCCTGGGGCGGCCAGACTCGCTCGTCCAATCGAGCACGGTTGGGTTCGAAGCTTTCGTCTGCCGCGTGATAGCGCAAGAGGAGCAGTCGGGCCCAGCGACAACTTATATAGGGTGGAATGTGACAAATCGCCGCCAGGTCGGTTGGTTGCACAGCGGCTCTTGTATCCAATGCAGTGGACGGGTCGGGAATTTAGCTTACCGATGGTTGTCGCCACCGGGTACCATTTCCGAATTCCGGCGCCGGGCACGGCACCAACCCTTTCCTGTGCGGATGCTCATCGGACCTTGTACAGAACGCAGGCATTTGTTCGAACGTGGTTGGTGCGGCGTCAACGGGCGGCAGCAGGAAGTTTCGAGTTCGTGCAGAACCCGCGTTTGATTTTGGCTGGCCTCGCCGGTAAGCTTGCGCGCCGTTCTGCCGTTGGGCTTTTTTGGAGTGTGGCTCTTGCTCCAGCATACTGTGATACCGAGTGGAGGCTGCCGTGACGGGAGACGATTCTTGCGTTTGCGCCACTCAGAGCTTTGCGGGTCTTTGTCAATGAGTTCGTCCCGATCAATGGGGAGAGCCGGTCGCTGGGCCGTCAAAGACACGAATCGGTCCGGGAGCGGCCAAGCGGCAAATCGGCAACGGGATTTCTGATGGTTCAGACAATATTGCTCGTATCGCATGTGGCCGTAGCCGTCGCACTGATCGTCTTGGTCCTGCTGCAGCAGGGTAAAGGCGCGGACGCGGGTGCAGCATTCGGAAGCGGCGCCTCGGCGACGGTTTTCGGGGCGCGTGGTTCCGCGACATTCTTGAGTCGAGCAACTGGAGTATTGGCCGCCCTTTTTTTCATGATCAGCCTGGGGCTGGCTTACCTCTTTAGCGGGGAGCGGACCGCGGAGAGCGTGGCCGAGCGAATCGAGCAAACCGCGCCGGTGGATGAGACGCCCGCCGCTCCCGTCGCGCCGTCTGCTCCCGTTGACGTGCCGCAACTCCCCTCATCGAACGAAGGCCAGGATTAGATCGTCAACACAGCCGACGTGGTGGAATTGGTAGACACGCTGTCTTGAGGGGGCAGTGGCGCAAGCCGTCCCGGTTCGAGTCCGGGCGTCGGCACCAATCGATGAGACACGGCGCCTTCGGGCGCCGTTCCTGTCCAGTGTCCCGTCCCCCGGGGGCGCAACAAGGGTTCGGGGGGTTTATCCATCCCTGGAACAAGAGCCCAGCCCGACTTACCCCGTTGAGATTCCGTCCACAAGGGCGCGGCGCCGGGTCTGTGCGCCCTTGTGGATCGAGACGTGGTCCGCACGAGTAGATCAGCGTTTCCCGGGATCCCGCTGCTTCGTCCATTTTCGAGTCCGTTTGCGACACCGATCTGCTCCTCATCCCTTGACAGGGGGCACCCGGCCGAGAAAAAGTGTAAAGTACCAGCCGCTCAGGCGACGCTGGCGGCCATTCGGGGGGATGCCGTTACCCGAGTTGTGGTGCTTGATATTTGGGGCACTGACGCGCCTCGGCAGCCTTTTGCCCCAGCGAATCATTTTTTTCACGTGGCGGGCGCGTACGGGAGAAAGCTAAAGATGATCGCAATAAAGAAGGGATTGAACCTCCCCATCGAAGGCGCTCCAGCGCAGGTAATCGAAGACGCCCGTGCGGTGCGGTCGGTCGCCTTGGTCGGTGGAGACTACGTCGACATGAAGCCCACCATGCAGGTTCAGGTTGGCGATCGCGTCAAGCTGGGCCAAGTCCTTTTCTCCGACAAAAAGACGCCGGGCGTCCACTTCACGTCTCCCGCAAGCGGTGTCGTGAGTGCGATCAACCGTGGCCACCGGCGAGTGCTCCTTTCCGTGGTCATCGACGTGGAGGGAGACGAGGAGGAATCGTTCGACTCGTTCTCTGCGGAGGAGATCGGTGGATTGGATCGGGAGAAGCTCAAAGAATTGCTCGTGGCATCGGGCTTCTGGACGGCTCTCCGGACACGTCCCTACGAGAAAGTTCCTTCCCCCGACAGCGAAGCGCACTCAATTTTCGTAACGGCCATCGACACCAATCCGCTCGCAGCGGACCCCCAGCTGATCGTTTCGTCGCGAAAGGACGAGTTCGTCCACGGACTCCGCGCGCTTGCGAAATTGACCGATGGCGAGGTCTTCGTTTGTAAGGCAGTCGGGTCGAGTGTACCGGGCGAGGGCAGCTCGAGCGTCCGCGTCGAGGAATTCGAGGGCCCGCACCCCGCCGGACTGGTTGGGACGCATGTTCACCACCTCGACCCCGTCGGGCCGGGCAAGAAGATCTGGCACCTTGGCTATCAGGACGTCATTGGAATCGGTCACCTCTTGACGACCGGCCGCATTCTGACCGAGCGAATCGTCGCGATTGGTGGCCCCGTGGTCCGCAATCCGCGATTGTTGCGTACTCGCATGGGCGCCAGCACTGACGAGCTCTTGGCCGGGGAAATTCCGGACGGTGACCTCCGGGTGATTTCGGGTTCGGTCTACAACGGACACATCGCCGATGCTGAGAAGGCCTTTCTGGGTCGGTACCATACCCAAATCTCGGTGATCAAGGAGGGGCGCGAGAAGGAACTGTTCGGCTGGATGAGTCCAGGGCGGAACAAATTCTCGGTTACGAAGGCCTACACGTCTCACATCAACAAGGGGCAACGGTTCGACTTCACGACCACGACTAACGGCAGCGAGCGGGCAATGGTGCCAATCGGCCTGTACGAGCGCGTGATGCCGCTCGACGTATTGCCAACCCAGCTCCTGCGAGCGCTGGTGGTCATGGATACCGATGCCGCTCAGCGACTCGGCTGCCTCGAACTCGCGGAAGAGGATCTGGCCCTTTGCACGTTCGTGTGTCCGGGAAAATACGAGTACGGCCCGATCCTGCGCGAGAATCTTTCCAAGATCCAAAAGGAAGGTTGACCATGCCTTTGAAGCGTTATCTCGAAGAGATCGAGCCACACTTCTCCAAGGGCGGTAAGTACGAGCAGTTCTACGCGCTCTACGAGGCGGCCGCCACGATTCTCTACACCCCCGGCCTGGTTACCCGACACGCCTCTCACGTGCGGGACAGCGTCGATCTGAAGCGCATCATGATATTCGTCTGGATGGCGACTTTTCCGGCGATGTTCTGGGGGTGGCATACCATCGGAATGAACGCAAACGAAGCCATCGCCGCACTGGGTATGGACGGCCAGGAAGGATGGCGCGGTGCGTTGTTGGAATGGTGGGGGATCGGATACAACGCGGACAGCATTTTCGCCAACATTGTGCACGGCGCCCTGTGGTTCCTGCCGGTGTACTTCGTCACCTTCGTGGTCGGCGGTTTCTGGGAGGTCCTGTTCGCCAGCGTCCGCAAGCACGAGGTCAACGAGGGCTTCTTCGCAACGTCGATTCTCTTTGCACTGACGCTCCCGCCGATGATTCCGCTCTGGCAGGTGGCGCTCGGCATCAGCTTTGGCATTGTCGTAGCGAAGGAGGTTTTCGGCGGAACCGGGCGGAACTTTCTCAACCCGGCGCTCGCCGGCCGTGCGTTTCTCTACTTCGCCTATCCCGCGGATGCGTCGGGCGATGCCGTCTGGACGGCCGTCGACGGATTTAGTGGGGCGACGGCACTGGGGCTGGCCGCGACCGGGGGCATGGAGGCGGTGGCACAATCGGGAATTAGCTGGGCGGACGCGTTTTTCGGCAACATTCAAGGTTCCATGGGTGAGGTATCCACGTTCGCAATCTTCCTGGGCGGCGCGTTTCTGATGTATACCGGCATCGCGTCCTGGCGAATCGTGGCCGGGGTGTTCCTGGGAATGGTCGCGACCGCGACGCTGTTCAATTTGATTGGAAGCGACACCAACCCTATGTTCGAGATGTCGTGGTACTGGCATCTCGTACTCGGTGGCTTTGCGTTCGGCATGATGTTCATGGCGACCGACCCGGTCTCCGCCGCCCATACCGACACAGGCCGCTGGATTTTCGGCGCCCTCATCGGTGTGATGACGGTCTTGATTCGTGTCGTCAATCCGGCATTTCCCGAGGGCATCATGCTGGCGATACTGTTCGCCAATCTGTTTGCTCCCCTCATCGATCACTTCGTGATCGAGGCCAATGTGAAACGGAGGAGGGCGCGCAGTGTCGCATGAGAAGGACAGCATCAAGAACACCGTCAAAGTCGCGGCAATACTCTGCCTGGTTTGTTCCGTGGTGGTGTCCGCTGCCGCCGTCATCCTAAGACCAACACAGCAGGCGAACGCAGCGCTCGACCGGAAGCGCAACATTCTCGAAGCCGGCGGCCTTATGGAGCCGGGCCGTAGTGTCGATGAGCTGTTCTCGAAGGTGGAGGCTCGGGTCGTGGACTTGGAGACCGGCGAGTTCGTGGACGTGGAGAACCCGGCCACCTACGATCAGCGCGGCGCAGCCAAGAACCCATCCACCAGCATTGCCGTGCCGCCCGAGGAAGACATCGCCAGCATCAGGCGACGGGCGAAGCAGGCCTCGGTCTACTTGGCTCGTGGACAGGACGGCAGTCTCGAGCGAATCATCCTTCCGGTGCACGGCTATGGGCTCTGGTCCACCATGTATGCTTTTCTCGCCTTGGAAGCGGACACGAACACGGTCGTTGGGCTCAAGTTCTACGAGCATGGCGAGACACCTGGTCTCGGCGGAGAAGTGGACAATCCGTTGTGGCAGGAACAATGGCCGGGTAAGCAGGTGTACGACGACAATTGGCAGCCCGCCGTGCAGTTGGCGAAGGGCGGCGTGGACCCGAATAGCAGTATGGCCAAGTACTCGGTGGACGCCCTCTCGGGGGCCAGTCTCACGAGCAACGGAATTACGAACTTGCTCCAATATTGGTTGAGCGATAGGGGCTTCGGCACGTTTCTGGCGAAGCTTCGGTCCGAGGGGGGACAAAATGGCTAAGCTTGATCCGAAAGAAGCCCAGGACGTGCTTTTCAAACCGCTGCTGAGGGACAATCCGATCGCACTGCAGGTGTTGGGGATCTGTTCGGCTCTTGCCGTCACGACGAAGCTCGAGACGGCGCTGGTCATGTGTCTTGCGCTTACCTCGGTAACGGCTTGCTCGAACGCGGCAATCAGCGCCATTCGTCACCACATACCTTCGAGCATTCGAATCATCGTCCAAATGACGATCATCGCCTCTTTGGTCATTGTGGCCGATCAGTTGCTCAAGGCCTTCTTCTTCGAGATCTCGAAACAGATGTCGGTGTTCGTGGGGCTTATCATCACCAACTGCATCGTCATGGGCAGAGCCGAAGCCTACGCGATGAAAAACCCGCCATTGCCGAGCTTGCTCGACGGAATCGGTAATGGCCTGGGCTACAGCCTCATCTTGGTTGTTGTCGCCGTGATTCGGGAGCTGTTCGGGTCAGGGAAACTGCTGGGAGTCGAAATACTACCCCTTGTCACCGAGGGTGGCTGGTACACGGCTAACGGCCTGCTGCTGCTGCCACCCAGCGCCTTTTTCATCATCGGCCTGTTTATCTGGATTCTCCGCACCTACAAGCCCGAACAGGTGGAGGAACCGGAATTCGAAGAAGCCAAAGCTGCACCGCATACGGTCTAAGGGGGGTCGCGACCATGGAAGCTGCTCTCAGTCTTTTCGTGCGGGCCGTGTTCGTCGAGAACATGGCTCTCGCGTTCTTTCTCGGCATGTGCACCTTCCTTGCCGTATCGAAAAAAGTGGAGACCGCGCTCGGCCTCGGGATCGCTGTGATTGTGGTCCAGACCATCACGGTTCCCGTCAATAATTTGCTTTATCAGGTCGTGCTCAAGGATGGGGCGCTGTCGTGGATGGGTCTGGCGGACGTGGACTTGAGCTTTCTGGGTCTGATCAGCTACATCGGGGTCATCGCGGCCATCGTGCAAATACTTGAGATGGCCTTGGACAAGTACTTTCCGGCCCTCTACAACGCCCTCGGCATATTTTTGCCGCTGATTACCGTCAACTGCGCCATACTCGGCGGCACCTTGTTCATGGTCGAGCGGGACTACAACTTCGGCGAGAGCGTCATATACGGACTCGGCAGCGGATTCGGTTGGGCCCTTGCCATCACCGCTTTGGCCGGTATTCGCGAAAAGATGAAGTACAGCAACGTGCCCGAAGGTCTGCGCGGGCTCGGAATTACCTTCATCACCGTGGGTCTCATGGCGCTTGGCTTCATGTCATTTTCGGGCGTGCAGCTTTGAGGCTCGCGGTCCAATGATCGAACATTCGCGAGGAGCAACCCATGCTTGAAGTCGTACTCGGCGTGCTGTTTTTTACGGTCATCGTGTTGGCGTTGGTGGCGATTATCATGGCGGCCCGATCCCGGCTAGTGGCCACCGGCGACGTGACCATCGAGATCAATGACGAACCCGAGCACACGATCAAGACCGCGGCGGGCGTGAAGCTTCTGGGCGCTTTGGCCGATGCCGGCATTTTTGTCTCGTCCGCGTGCGGCGGCGGCGGCACGTGCGGTCAGTGCAAAGTCACGATTCGCGAGGGTGGCGGTGAGATTCTGCCGACCGAGGAAGGCCACATAACCAAGCGGGCAGCTCGCGAGGGATGCCGCCTATCCTGTCAGGTAGCCGTCAAACAGGATATGAAGATCGAACTCCCGGACGAAGTTTTCGGGGTCAAGAAGTGGGAGTGTGAAGTCGTTTCCAACGACAACGTCGCCACATTCATCAAGGAGTTCAAGATCGCCGTTCCCGAGGGTGAGGATGTCCCGTTTCGTGCCGGAGGCTACATCCAGATCGAGCGCCCAGCGGGTATCGTGCGATTCAAGGACTTCGATGTGGCCGAGGAGTATCGCGGCGACTGGGACCGCTTCAAGCTTTGGGATTTGGTTTCAGAGGCCAAGGAGCCCGTTATTCGCGCCTATTCCATGGCCAACTACCCGGACGAGAAGGGCATCATCATGCTCAACGTCCGGATCGCCACACCTCCGCCCAATGTCCCGGATGCAATACCCGGACTGATGTCTTCGTTCATTTATGCCTGCAAACCTGGAGATAAAGTCACCATCTCCGGGCCATTTGGGGAATTCTTTGCGCGGGAAACCGACAACGAGATGGTGTTTGTCGGCGGTGGTGCTGGGATGGCGCCCATGCGTTCACACATCTTCGATCAACTCCGCCGGCTCAAGTCAAAAAGGAAGATGACGTTCTGGTATGGAGCCAGAAGCAGGCGGGAAATGTTCTACGTGGAAGATTTCGACGCCCTGCAAGCGGAAAATGAAAACTTCAAATGGCACGTCGCGCTCTCGGATCCGCTGCCGGAAGACAATTGGGAGGGCTACACCGGGTTTATTCATGAGGTGCTCTACAATCATCACCTCAAGGACCATCCGGCGCCGGAAGACTGCGAATACTATCTCTGTGGTCCACCCATGATGAACGCTGCGGTCATCAAGATGCTCGAGGATTTGGGCGTCGAACGCGACAACATTCTGTTGGACGACTTCGGCGGCTGACCGTAGAGCGAGTATGCGGTAGCGGAAATTCTTGCGCGTCGTACAATTTGCCCCGTCATTGAAACCAGTGTGAAGCGTCACCTGATCGCTGCGGTGTCGGTCGCGGTTTCGATCGCTGGCTGCGATAAGCCGCCCACTGGCTGGTCGATCACTGGCCAGACCATGGGAACCACCTACTCGGTAAAGGTAACCGATCCGCCCGGGAGTGTGGATTCCGGGGCGATCAAAGAGAACGTGGACGAGTTGCTCCGGGGCGTAAACGGCGCCATGTCCAACTACCAGTCCGACTCCGAGTTGTCACGTTTCAATGCCAGCGCCGAAGTGGGTTGGTTCACCGTCTCGCGTGCAACCGCAGAGGTGGTGCACGAGGCACTTCGGCTTGGGGCACTGAGCGACGGTGCGTTCGACGTCACGGTGGGCCCACTCGTGAATCTTTGGGGTTTCGGCCCCGATATGCGTCCCGAGCGAATTCCCTCCGAGACCGAGCTCTCCGCGGAGCGCCAACGTGTCGGAACGAAATATCTGAGTGTCCGGCTCGACCCACCGGCGCTCCGAAAGACTCGTCCGGACCTCTACGTGGATTTGTCGGCAATTGCCAAGGGCTACGCCGTGGATCTGGTCGCCGGCTATCTGGAGTCCGAGGCCATTCCATCGTACCTCGTGGAAATCGGCGGCGAGATCCGAGTACGGGGTTGGAATGACAATGGACGGCCTTGGCGTATTGCCGTCGAGGCGCCCATCTCGGAGAAGCGTGCGGTGCAGCGGATCATCGAGCCCAACGAAGCGGGCGTTGCAACGTCCGGTGACTATCGCAACTATTTCGAGCACAATGGGCAACGATTCTCGCACACGATCGATCCGGCGACAGGGCGCCCCATCGACCATCGGCTGGCCTCTGCGACGGTTATTCACCCATCTGCGATGACTGCGGATGGTTTAGCCACTACGTTGATGGTACTGGGCCCCGAGCGGGCTTTTCAGTTTGCCGACAGACACGGGGTAGCGGCGTTCTTGATCAGCAAATCGGACGACGGCTTCGTCGAACGCTACACGACCGCGTTCGAACCCTATCTGAAACGGTAGGTCTCGAACAGCAGGAGACTTCGCGATGGTACTGTTCCTGATCTCGTTCCTGGTGATTGGTGTGGCGATCCTGGCCATGTCGGTGGGTGTCATCCTTGCAAACAAACGTTTGCAGGGTAGTTGCGGCGGCTTGTCTGCGCTGGGAATTGAAAAAGTCTGTGACTGCCCCAGGCCTTGCGAGAGGCGCCGAAAGGCTCTTGCAGCGAGAGGCGCGCGCGACGAAACCCAGGTAATTCGTTTCCGGTGAGAGCGACCACGGACTCATTGAGCACGCGGCTTCTCCAGACGGCGACGGGGTAGCGATCGTCCTTACCGCGATTTGGGATTGACGAACTTCAGGAATGCTCTAAGTACGTCCCGGCGGGCGATCTTGCCGACTAGGCGACCTTCGTCCAGCACCGGGTAGTGCCTGCGGTTGTGCTCCAGAAACATTTCCGCAATCTCGACGATGCTCGTGTCTGCATCCACCCACTCCACGTTGGGCGTCATGAGGTCGCCGACAGTCGCGCCGAGATCGTCGTGGTAGGTGGCGCTCAGCACCGTCTTCAGACAATCTTTCTCGGAAAGCATCCCGACCAGGTGCTTTTTCTCGTCTACGACCGGGGCGCCGGCAATCTTGTACTCCACCAGCATCTTGACCGCCTGCAGGACGTCCATATCCGGGGTGAAGGTGACCAAAGTCGTTGCCATGTAGTCCCGGGCAGTGACTGAGTGAAGCATTTCCGTACCTCTCTGATTGATTTTTTCCATGGGAACCGTGATTGATTCAAAGTTCCCGCGCGGCCGAAGGATTTGTCTTTCAACGCGACATTCAATACCCGTACCTTGTAGAGACCCGCGCATCGCACTTCAACGTGTTCGCAAAGACAACGCCGCGTACCCACGAAGTCCGAGCGGCCACACCCCCTTCCCCATACTCGCGCCGCAAACGGAAGTACAGCACAGTTCGTCGGCCCTGAAAACTCGCAACCCCTGTTTCTGAACGGAAATTGTCCCGCTCGATTGTGGCTGACTCCCAAGACCGTCCATATATCCAAAGATAATTCCGCAGCGCAGCATTCCAGAGTCGCGCCGCCGGCTTGTCTGGCAATTCGTAACTTATTGTTAATGTTTGAGTTTTTTTGATATCATTGCTTGACGTCGGGATGGCCCATCCCTAGAATGGCAGCGACGCCCGACGTCGACCCGTCGAGGTCGACCTCAGGTGGCTGAATGAACGCGCTAGCGAACCGGAATCATGCTGGACAACTATCTTCCGATCCTCGTCTTTCTCGCAATCGGCCTTCTGGTCGGCATCGGGCCGATCGTGCTCGGTTTCCTCATCGGTCCTCATCGGCCGGATGACGAAAAGCTTTCGCCCTACGAATGCGGATTCGAGGCGTTCGAGGATTCACGGATGAAGTTCGACGTCCGCTACTACTTGGTGGCGATACTGTTCATCATTTTCGATTTGGAGATCGCGTTTCTCGTCCCCTGGGCGGTGGTCCTCGATTCGATCGGCTTGTTCGGGCTCCTGGCCATGTTGGTGTTCCTTGGCGTTCTCGTGGTGGGTTTTGTCTACGAGTGGAAGAAGGGGGCACTGGAATGGGAATAGAGGGGGTCCTGGAACGCGGCGTGGTAACGACCACCGCGGACAAGCTCATCAATTGGGCCAGGACCGGTTCTCTCTGGCCCATGACGTTTGGGCTCGCCTGCTGCGCCGTAGAGATGATGCACGCGGGTGCGGCGCGCTACGATTTGGACCGATTCGGAGTCGTTTTCCGACCCAGCCCGCGCCAGTCGGACGTCATGATCGTTGCGGGGACCCTGGTGAACAAAATGGCACCGGCGCTTCGAAAGGTCTACGACCAGATGGCCGAGCCCCGGTGGGTGATCTCCATGGGATCCTGTGCGAACGGCGGCGGCTACTACCATTACTCCTACGCCGTTGTGCGAGGTTGCGATCGCATCGTTCCGGTCGACATCTATGTGCCGGGATGTCCACCGACCGCCGAAGCGCTGTTGTACGGAATTCTTCAACTACAGAACAAAATTCGCCGTACCAACACCATTGCGCGTTAGCGCTGATCCCGTCGCACCAACGGATCGTGGGCAGAGCTTGCCTGATGTGCCGAATCCGGGAATTGGCGGGGCGGCGTTGGGTGGCCTGACCTGACACTACGGGAAGCCATTCGAGGAGGAGATTGACAGGTGGCTGACGTCGAGTCGTTGAGAGCATCGGCCGAGCGGCGATTCGCAGGCGCTCTGGAGGATTGCCAGGTCGCTGTGGGGCAACTCACTCTGGTTGTCTCCCGGCAGCACTGGCTCGAGGTCTGCGCCGCCCTTCGAGACGAGGAGCCATTTCAGTGCGAACAACTGACTGACCTGTGCGGCCTCGATTACGCGGCCTACGGGGACGTGGAGTGGACGCTGGAGGAATCCACCAGTACGGGATTCAGCCGCGGTGTCATTGAACGCACCACAGGGCGCGGTGCGGACGTAGTTGGTCGATATGCCGATGCGCCACGGGGCACCCGTTTCGCCGTGGTCTGTCACCTCTTGTCGTATCGCAACAACCACAGAATTCGAATTCGCACCTTTGCTCCCGACGACGAGTTGCCCGTCGTTCCGTCCCTTATCGATGTCTGGCCGGGAGCAAATTGGTTCGAGCGTGAGGCGTTCGATTTGTTCGGGATCGTATTCGATGGGCATCCCGACCTGAGGCGTTTGTTGACCGATTACGGATTCGTTGGCC
>JBFGYN010000066.1:0-12815 GCA_041587415.1 Candidatus Competibacterales bacterium
CCGGTCCGCGCTCGCCGCTGGCGGTCTCGATCAGTCGCGACAACGCGATTGACAGATCCGAACGTATGGGCTTTTTTTACAGAGCCTCGATGGATAGAGGCGCGAGACCGTGCGGCCTCGGTCGAAGGCAATACTTGTAACCGCATCCTACCGGAGACCTCTAATGGAAACCCGCGCAGCAATCGCCTACGAAGCTGGCAAACCCCTGACCGTCGAAACAGTCAATCTCGACGGCCCCCGCGAGGGTGAAGTGCTGGTGGAGATCAAGGCAACCGGCCTTTGCCATACGGACGAATTCACCCGCTCCGGTGCCGACCCGGAGGGCTTGTTTCCGGCAATTCTCGGCCACGAGGGCGCTGGTGTAGTGGTGGACGTGGGTGCTGGCGTCCAGAGCCTCGCACCGGGCGATCACGTGATTCCCCTCTACACACCGGAATGCCGGCAATGCGAATACTGCACCAGCGGCAAGACGAATCTATGCCAGGCCATCCGTGAAACTCAGGGTCGAGGCGTCATGCCGGACGGCACGAGTCGCTTCAGCATCGGCCGCCAGAGCATCCATCACTACATGGGAACCTCCACTTTCTCGAACTTCACCGTCGTACCCGAGATCGCCGCGGCAAAGATTCGCGAGGACGCACCGTTCGATAAAATCTGCTACATCGGCTGCGGCGTCACCACGGGTATCGGCGCCGTCATCAACACCGCCAAGGTGGAGCCCGGTTCCAATTGCGTTGTATTCGGTCTCGGGGGCATTGGGTTGAACGTGATACAGGGGCTCCGATTGGTCGGTGCAGACATGATCGTTGGAGTGGATATAAATCCCACGAAGGCCGAACTTGGGCGTAAGTTCGGCATGACGCACTTTGTCAATCCGAAAGAAGTCGAGGGTGACCTCGTCCCCTACCTGGTGAGCTTGACCAAGGGCGGTGCGGACTACAGCTTCGAGTGCATTGGTAACGTCAGATTGATGCGCCAGGCACTGGAATGCTGCCACAAGGGTTGGGGCGAAAGCATCATCATTGGTGTGGCTGGAGCAGGTGAGGAAATCGCCACCCGTCCGTTTCAGCTGGTTACCGGGCGGGTCTGGCGTGGAACCGCATTCGGCGGCGCAAAAGGACGCACCGACGTGCCGAAGATCGTAGACTGGTACATGGACGGAAAAATCAATATTGACGACCTCATTACTCACACCATGCCTCTCGACGACATCAACAAGGGTTTCGACCTCATGCACTCGGGAGAATCAATTCGAGGCGTCGTAATCTATTGAGTATCCAATGAAGATCGAGACCATTAGCGAACAACGCTGCTTCGACGGCGTGCAGGGCTTCTACCGCCACGAATCGCACGAGACCCGCACGGCGATGCGCTTCGCAGTCTATCAGCCGCCCCAGGTCAGACATGGCCCCGTCCCGGTTCTGTTCTATCTCGCCGGGCTAACGTGCACGGAGGAAACGGCCGCGATCAAAGCCGGTGCACAACAGCATGCAAGTCAGCACGGAATACTGCTGGTCATGCCTGACACCAGCCCGCGCGGTGCCGGAATCGACGGGGAAGATGAGGACTGGGATTTTGGTTCAGGCGCAGGTTTTTATGTAAACGCCACCATGGCGCCATGGTCCAACAATTACCGCATGGACGCGTACGTGGCACAGGAGCTGCGAAGCATCGTCGTCGAAACGTTTTCCGTGGACAGCCAAGCGATCGGCATATTCGGCCACTCCATGGGCGGGCACGGCGCACTCACACTCGCCCTGAAACGCCCGGATACATTCCGCTCCGTATCGGCATTCGCACCCATCTGCGCCCCAATGCAGTGCCCTTGGGGCCGAAAAGCATTTCAGGGTTATTTCGGTGGTGACCAAGCACTATGGGCCAGTCACGATGCGACGGAATTGATCAAAGCGGGGCACCGAGCGGGACCAATTTTGATCGACCAGGGAACTGAGGACCAATTCCTTGCCGAGCAACTCAGTCCCGCTAAGTTCGAGGCGGCCTGTCAAGAGTATGGCCAGGCGCTGCGAATGCGGATGCAGGCGGGATACGATCACAGCTACTATTTCATTGAAACGTTCATGGCCGACCACATCGCTCATCACGCCAAGTGCCTACAGGAAATTCGCTCAGGGCGCTCCTCTTGATTCGGGAAGAAGAGCGGAAACCACGGTGTCGCCATCCGTGGCCGCGTGATTTTCGGACGGAACTGTTCGGGGCGTCGCTCGCGGTCACGAAACCTCCACCGGCGCCGGTCAGCGATTCCGAAATTTCCGCCGCGGCCCGAAGCCTGGTGACGGGGCACAGGTCCGACGCCAAACGACGGCTGCGGATTCCGGACATCCGGATTGATGCGAGCTCTCGAGGCTGAGCAGATGCGCCCCGGTTATCTCTATCTCGAGACCCATCGCGAGCATCCCGGAATGGTTCGCATAGTGGTGTCGACGCGCAGTCCCGAACCACTGCGGGACAGTGGAGAACCGACCAGAATCCGATACATTGCCCGATTCAAAGACGTGGACACCGGACGAATGCATTTTCAGAATGCTCTGCATCGACACCTTGTGAACATTGACGAGGGCCTCTACCAGTCCAGTATTTCTGAGGCCATCGCCGCCATAGAGGCGGACCACCTGGATCACACACGGGAATGGGTGGATCCTTCCTTAGGGGCGGAGGAATACCGCCGAATGTCGGCTATCTCGGCCAAATGGCGACATCGCCATGCCCGATCTGATCGGCTTTGGCGGATGGTTGGGGCCGGTGCCGTCACACTGTTGATCGCCCGCGCACTCGGCGTCTTTTGAGCTTGACGGCGACTGCACTGATCCCCTGTCGAGAGTCCTTGTGCCCAGTGGAGCGCTCTTTGCATCGCTCCGATTAGGACTTTTGAGCGCGCGCTCCCCCGCCCGACGGATCGATGGCATCAACGTAATGGAACAACACGAACAACCAATACTAACGACCCTACAGCCCCGAGATCTTCCATCGCCGCCCCGATCCGCGATTCGGATCGTGCAACTGTGTAGCCGCGAACATTCCACCAGCCGCGATCTCGCGCAGGCAGTGGCGTGCGATCCAATTCTGACGGCGGAAGTCCTGCGAATTTGCAACTCGGCGTTCTTCGGGCTTCGCGCCGAAGTCCGCTCAGCCACACATGCGGCAAACCTCCTCGGCCTCAGAGCGATCCGAAACTTGGCTCTCTACATTGCGATGCGCGAAGCCATCGCGCCCCAGCACATCCCCGGCTTGCCCATCGAAGAATTCTGGGAGTCCGCGATTCGAAGGGCGGTATGCGCGAAAGTCTTGGCCCCCTATGCAAACGCGGACGAAGACGAATGCTTCACAGTCGGCCTGCTCGAGGACTTCGGTCTCCTGGTGCTGTTCTACCTCCACCCCGAGCACTACGCCGAATGGAGCCGCTTGAGCCGCGAACTACCCGATCAACGGCGCGACTCCGAACAGGCGTTGTTCGGTTCGACCCACGATCTGGTGGGACTCGAACTGGGAAGGGCATGGGGCCTCCCGGAGGGATTGCGCAACGTCATTGGTAACCATCACGCTGCAAGCCACGGACTCGACAAGCTCGAAGCAGGTCTTTGTCATGTCGCGGCCTGCGCGGACTGGATGGCATCCGCTTTCAGCGCCACCGATCCCATACTGGCGCTGGAGCATGTCGAGAATCGACTGATGACAAGGTTCGACATTGGCCACGCGGAATCCCGGGAATTGCTGAGCCGGGTCAGTGACGCGGTCCAGCAATCTGCGCGAAATCTCGGATTTGGGATTCCGCAGCAAATCCCCTTGGATGTCATTCTTCGAGCAGCACACGAGCGGCTTGCGAAAGACAATCTTGACTACCAACGACTCACATGGGAATTGGAAAAGTCGCTGGCTGAACGCGATCGGGCCCACGCCGCCTTGGAGCGTGAGCTCGAACTCGCCCGTGAAGTTCAGGAGCGACTCTTGCCTGCCGCGGAACCGTGCCTCGGTGTTCACGGGATCAACGTCTCGGCAACCCACGTATCGGGAGACTTCTACGATCACTTCAGGGTGAAAGGCGATAGAATCTGTTTTTGTATCGCAGACGTGTCCGGAAAGGGCGTGCATGCGGCCCTGCTAATGGCCAAGGCAAGTAGCCTGTTCCGGTGCCTTGGTCGAGGCGGACTGGGGCCCGCCGAGCTCGCACAAATGTTGAACGAAGAGATATTCGAAACATCCGTTCGGGGCATGTTCGTGACGATGATCATCGGCCGGTACGATCCGTCGGACCGAACCCTCGAACTCGTCAATGCCGGTCACGTTCCCGCATTCCAACTCTGCGCGGATGGGACCCACGTCGATTTCCCAGCCCGATATCCGCCGCTTGGTGTGCTACCCGGAATCCAATACTCGGCGCTCGATCACGTGCTCGAGAATGGCGCATTCTGCGCTTTCACGGACGGGCTGCACGAGACGCGCGATCGTGACGGCGGCCGGTTGGAGATCGCGGGCGTGCTCCACCTCATGCGTCGACTCGCGGCACTGCCACCGCGACAGCGGCTGGAACGTGTCCTGGAGGATCTCCGACTTTCGGGCTGCCGGCCTAAGGACGATGTCACAATGCTCCTCATCGAGCCTCCGCCAGCTATCGCGGCATCGCGCACTCACCGCCCGAACGTCGCGGCCGCATGACTGATTGCAGTCAGTGGACTGCAGCAATGCGTGCTCCGATGACGTCGCCGGAATCGGCGCTGTCAACGAAGTGGGTGCAGAGACCGGGTATCCCGCCAAGCGCAAGGAGATCCTGGATTGAAACAGCGACCCCTGTGTTTCGTTCTGCTGCCCCTCGGACGGAAGTCCGCGTGGAAAGGCACGACCATCGACTTCGACTTCGTATACCGCGAGCTGGTCGAACCAGCGGTCGAAGCGGCCGAGCTGGAACCCATTCGCGCCGACAAGGACATAGCGGGAGTGGAGACGCACAAGCCCATGTTCGAACGCATGCTCCTGTGCGACTACGCAGTGGTGGACCTCACCACTACCACTGGCAACGTGCTCTACGAGCTGGGAACCCGGGACGCGATCAAACCCAACTCGACCATCACGCTGTTTCCCGCCGATGAGGGTCCGCTACCGTTCGACACGGGGGCCCACCGCGCCATCCGATACCACTTGGACGAATCCAGCAAGTTGAGCCAACTGGACGGCGATCGCAAGGCCCTGACGGACCAGTTGAGGGAGGCGCGTCATTGCACCATGCCCAGCCCCCTACACAAGTTGGTGGGCGCCTATTCAGGTGTTGTCCATCAAAAAACCGATGTGTTTCGCCAGTGGGTGGCATACGACCCCAATACGAAGAACCGCCTGGCCGCGGCGCGCCGCGCGGGCAACCGCAAGGGGATCATTGACGTCGCGCGGGCACTGCAGGACTTTAACGACCTGGAGTCCGGCGTCATCATCGACCTCCTTCTCTCGTACCGCGCAGTCAAGAGTTGGTCGGACATGGTCACGCTCGTGCGCAACATGCCCAAACCATTGCGACAGACGGCCATGGTACAGGAGCAGCTCGGCCTGGCTCTCAACAGAATTGGGCGCGGCGCGGAAGCGGAGCACGTCCTCGAGGACGTGCTCGATCTACGCGGGCCCAGCAGTGAGACGTACGGGATACTTGGACGTGTCTTCAAGGATCGCTGGGAAAAGGCGCGCAGGAACGGAAGTTCGACACAGGTTGGTGGATTGCTCCAGCAGGCGATCGACGCATATCGAAAAGGCTTCGAGGCCGACTTTCGGGACGCCTACCCAGGCGTAAACGCGCTCACGCTGATGGAACTCAAGCAACCGCCCGATGCGGCACGCGAGAAGCTGATGCCCGTCGTCGAGTTTGCGGTCGAACAAAAGATGTCAAAGGGCGAACCGGACTATTGGGACCAGGCCACCGTGCTTGAACTCGCGGTGCTGAACAAGAACGAGAGGGCAGCAGCCGCTGCGCTCGAGCAGGCCCTGTCGATGGTGCGCGAGGTCTGGGAACCGGAAACTACTGCACGCAACCTGAGACTCATCCGTGAGGCCCGGGAGCACAGAGGCGAACAGCCCGACTGGGCGAACGATGCCGAAAATAGCTTGATAGCCTGGCGCGAGCACCGGCCATCGGCCACCGATCAAACTCGCGAAACTCACTGAGGACAAGCCCGCAGGCGGGCGAAGTTCTTGCCGGTTCTCCCCAATCGTCGTTTACAATCTTTTACACACAGGAGCGTGAATATCATTCCATTTTGAGAGATTGCACCTAAACTCGGTAGCTTGTTTGGCGTGCCAACGTCGCGACCGACGGGTGACTTTTTGTGCGAATCGCGGTACTCGAGGACGACCCGGCGCAGGCGGAATTGCTCTTGTGCTGGATTGGGGCGGCAGGGCATGAGTGTCGCAATTTCGCCACCGGCGACGCATTCAAGCGTGCGCTCGGACGTGACACCTACGACCTGCTGGTGATCGATTGGAATCTTCCGGATACCAGCGGCCCGAAGGTCTTGGGGTGGGTGCGCAATACGGTGGACTGGAGAATTCCCGTACTCTTTACCACAAGTCGTGACAGCGAGGAGGACATCGTTCACGCTCTCGAGAGCGGTGCCGACGACTACATGACGAAACCCATCAAACGCGGGGAGACACTCGCGAGAATTTCCGCTCTTCTCCGGCGGACGCTGCCTGCGACTGACGAGGATTCGGTCTACGACTGCCCGCCGTTCAAATTCGATGTGCGCAACCAGCAGGCGATGGTGGCCGATCAAAAAGTGAATCTAACCAACAAGGAATTCCGACTCGCCCTGTTCATGTTCCAGAATTCCGGAAGGCTCTTGTCCCGCGGTTACATCCTCGAGAATGTATGGGGCGTAGGGCCCGGCCTGACCACCCGCACCGTGGACACGCACATGAGTCGCATTCGAAACAAGCTCGGGATACGTCCGGACCGTGGCTGGCGCCTGAATGCCGTCTATCACCACGGCTACCGACTCGAGGCCTGTGACGAGGAAACCGACTAGAAGATACTGTGATGGCATGTCAGCCTTGAATACGGGAGCTTGTCAATGGCTCGGGACATCGGCCCTTGTAGCTGGCGCATTCCGGAACCTTGAATGCCGCGGATGCCATGCGGAGTGTGCGTGGATGCGGTCACAGCTCGTCCCGGACGACACCCCGCACCCACACAGCCTTCACGATCGAAGAAGGTACTCGATGAGCCCTTAACGACATGACTCATCAACGAATATCAGCGAAGGCCCGTAGACTTGGTGAGATATTCGCTTTAGCGGGTCTTGCCCTTTTCCTATGGGCCAGCCCGATTCAAGCACAGGAGCAGTATTGGATCTACACAGTTCGGCCTGGCGACTCGATCTGGAGTCTAACGGAAAAATACTGCACGAGCGTTCGCTACTGGCGGAGGATCCAGGCGCTCAACAACGTTAGCCTCGACCGGCAAATTCCGCCTGGCACCAAACTCCGTTTTCCGATGTCCATTCTCAAGCACGAGCCGGCACAAGCCATGATCACTCAGATCACGGGCACCGCCCAGCTGGTGCGTGCCGGTTCCAATTCTCCGATCCCGCTCCCTGTCAACGCGAATCTGCGTACGGGTGACAGGGTGATCGTGGGGCCCGATAGCAACGCCAACGTCCGTTTCGCGGATGGATCGAACCTGTTGATCTTGAGCGACTCCGAAGTCGTGATGGACACACTGAGTGCGTGGGGCACCACGGGCATGGTCGATACTCGGATCCGCCTCAAAGGTGGGCGGGTCGACACCCATTCGGAGCCGGCCCGTGGCCCTGGAAGCCGATACCAGATCATCACCCCGGCCGCGGTGGCGGCTGTTCGGGGCACGGACTTTCGCGTCGCAGCAGAGGCACAAGCGCCGGTAAGCCGCAACGAAGTCTTGGAAGGTGAGGTGGGAGTCGGGGATTCGGAGCGTGCGATGCTCGTCCCGGCGGGATTCGGCCTGATCACCGAGATCGGAAAGGAACAGGAACCGCCGCGGCCGCTGCTGCCAGCACCTGGGCTTTCCGGCAACGATCGATTGCAACGACGGCTTCCTTTGCAGATTACTTGGCCGCGCATCGCGGGTGCGGTTGCTTATCGTCTGCAGATTGCCCCGAATCGCCAATTTCGCGCGCTCATCCACGATCGTCGCGTTGAAGCCGAACTGGCGGATGTCGCCGATTTGCCCGACGGCCGTTACGCCATGCGGGTGCGTGGCATCGATGAGGTCGGACTCGAGGGCTTGAACGCCGTTCATGAATTCGAGGTAGCAGCGAGACCCTTCGCTCCGGAGCGCCTCAATCCCGTGGAGGACGCCGTCCTGAACGAAGACCGCCCGCGTTTCTCGTGGTCGAAGGTGGACGGTGCCCGCGCCTATCGGTTCCAGCTTGCGACGGACACCGGCTTCGACGCCATGATTACCGAATCCGTGTCTACCGAGAACGCACTGACCCTGAAGCAACCCCTGCAACCCGGAAGCTACCATTGGCGCATTGCCAGTATTACAGGCGACAATCGCCAAGGACCGTTTCAGAAACCCGGCCAATTCGCCTATCGCCCCGTTCCTGGGACGCCGGAATTACGTGAACCAGTGATCGAGGAATCGCACCTGGTTTTCCACTGGCACCCCGTTGCGAACGCAAACCACTATCAGATCCAATTCGCGCGAGACCCCCGATTCCGCGAGATGCTGCTAGAGCGGCGGGTGCCCGAGACTCACGTCGAGCTCCAGCGTCCCCCGTCGCGACGGTACTACTACCGCATTCGCGCTTGGGGCGCCGAGGGTGATCCGGGCGAATTCAGCCCAACGCGTGCCGTCGATGTTCCGCCTCTCAGCCATTGGCCACTGCTGATTTTTGCGCTGCCACTGCTGCTCTTGCTGTGAATGCGAATCACCGCGCGCGACCGGCTCTCCGGGAGCGCGTAGTCCTCGCGGCGTTGCTCGGGGGCCTGGCGGTCCTGCTCGTACAACAGGATTGGCTATGGCGCTGGGACCGCGTCTCCTACGACGCCCTACTCGGTTTTTGGCAGCGTCCTGCACCGGACGACGTCGTCATCATCGCCGTCGATGAGGCATCTCTGGCGGAATTCGGACGCTGGCCTTGGTCTCGCCGCTTGCACGCCCAACTGCTCCATAGTTTGGCGGATGAACAACCCAAAGCAATCGCCTTCGACATCATATTTTCGGAACCGAATCAGCAAGATCCGGAAGGCGACACAGCACTCGCGGACGCCATCCGGGCGAACGGAAAAGTCGTGCTGCCCATCCTCATGGAACAGCCTCGTACTCGGGGACAGCCGATCGAAACCGCACCACTGCCTGAACTCGTCGATGCGGCTGCCGCTCTAGGCCACGTCCACGTGGAACTGGACCCGGATGGGATCGCCCGGGCACTTTATTTGTACGAGGGGATTGGCGGCCCATACTGGCCACATCTCAGTCTCGCCTTGTTGCAAGTCGCTGAACCTTCCCTTCAAATTCCAAAAGCAGATGCACCGGCCGAGCACCTGGGGTCACCGATGGTCTGGTTCCGCAGCGATTCGATCCTCATCCCGTTTGCCGGCCCACCAGAACATTTTCCACACGTGTCGTTCCGGCAGGTCCTGAACGGCGAATTCGCTCCCGGTGCTTTCGAGGGCAAATATGTCCTCGTGGGTACGACAGCCGCCGGCCTGGGCGACGCACTGCCGACCCCAGTCTCGGGTTTCAGTCGCTCAATGTCGGGCGCCGAGATCAACGCGAACGTTTTGGCCGCACTCCGTGCCGGTCTCCGGGTGACACCGGTCGACATGCGCTGGCGCGCGCTGCTGAGCATGATCCTGGCACTGCTGCCGCTGGCGCTGTTTCCTATCGGGGCACCACGAACGAATCTACTCATCACCATCATGCTCCTGATTCTGACATTGGGACTGAGCGCCATTCTGCTCGCAGTTTTTCATCGCTGGATGCCCCCAACTGCGGCGCTTCTGTCGATCGCGGTCAGCTATCCCATATGGAGTTGGCGACGTTTGGAATTGGCGATGCGGTACTTGAGCCAGGAACTCGACCGCCTGCACGAGCAGCAGTCGCAACTGGAGGCCGCAAGAATGGTCACGCCGGGCGCGGCTCTTCGATTTCTTGCTTCCATGCTCCCGGTGGATGGTTGGGCCCTGCTGGATGTTCGATACGAGGAAGCGCTGGACAAGGATGGCGTCACCTTGCCAGCGCCGCCCGTTAACGTCCCCCGAGGCAAGTGGTTGCGCCAAGGAAGCCTCCTCTGGACCCGGCTCTCCCGAACCGACGGCGACGCACTCCTCGGGCTGCACTGGGCTCACGACGGCGCTCCGGACAGCACGCAACAAAAAGTTCTCAACCGATTGTTCGACTTGCCCGCCGCATTGGCCAAGTCGAGGATAGAGCGCGCGGAAACTGACCTGGGCGCGCGGATCGATCAAGTACAGGATGCGACGCGCCAACTTCGCGAGCTGCGACGCTTCGTTGAAGACAGTCTCTCGAACATGACCGACGGCGTTGTGGTGGTCGGCACGTTTGGTCAGGTTCTGCTCGCCAACCCACACGCTGCCTGGTATCTCATGGGAAATCGCGATGCCAAGCTCAGCGCCATTCCCGTCGACAAGCTCTTGCAGAATGTCGCCTTGGACGAAGGCGGCCGCTGGCCGGATCTGATTCGCGAATCGATGCTCGCGCGGGTAAGGATTCAGGCGGGGGCCCGGCAACGGGATGGCCGAGACCTACTCATCCAGATGGCTCCGTTACCCGTCGACACCGACAGCACGCCGGGGCTCGTGATCAACATTTCGGACATCAGCGTCCTCAAGGCGAGCGAGCGCAAACGCAAAGAAGTCCTGAACTTCCTATCTCACGATCTGCGTGCGCCATTGGTCTCCACCAATGCACTCATCGATTTGGCGCGCGACGCACAGCCGCTACCGGAGATACGCGAACTACTGGACCGAATGGAAAGCTACACCGCCAGAACATTGGGTCTGGCCGAGCAATTCTTGCAGCTCGCTCGGGCCGAAAGCACCGATGCGTTCGCCCTGCGGGACGTCGACCTCGTCGGAATTGCACAGAACGCCCTTGAACAAGTCTGGGGCCACGCGAGCCGGGAAGGGATACGTCTGGAGCAGCGGATCGCCCTCGACGAGGCATGGATCAAGGGTGATGCGAGCCTGCTCGAGCGCGCACTCGTCAACCTACTCGACAACGCCCTCAAGTACAGCGGCACCGGCACCTGTGTCGAGCTCACGCTGAACCGAACCAAAGACGAGCTACGATGCTGTGTCGCCGACCAGGGAATCGGCATCCCCGAATCTGAGATTCCTCATCTATTCGAGCGATTCCACCGCGTGCAGCGTGAGGGCATTCAGGCGCCTCGCGGTGCCGGCCTGGGCCTCGCTTTCGTAAACGTCGTATCGAACCGCCATGGCGGGCGCACCGAGGTCAAAAGCCGCGAAGGTCACGGCTCCCGTTTCTGCTTGATCCTTCCGTATGATCGCCCGCAGGACTGAGAATTCATCGCTCATTCGCAGACTGTTTCGAACTGGACTGCGTGGATATGTCACCGGAATCAAGATAACAACATGTTGATTCCGTGCGGAAAGCGGAAACCGCGCTTTTCACTTTCCGACCCCTGGCAATTCCTGGATGGAATTGTTCGGGCGTTCACTATGAGCAATATTCGGTGGTCGGAATTACCCTTCTTATTTCATAACTGGCACCCGGGGCGAGAATAAACTCACTCGCGCCGACCTCCGAATCGTGACTTCCCCAATCGTAGGTATAACCTAATCCAGTCCATGGCACGCCCGCGCTCGAACGAAAACTTTTGTAATATAAATTCTTATAAAACTCCCTGTAATCGCCAATATTCTGTACGGTTGGGGTGCTTTCGCCAAATTTGAGAGCACATACCTGGTCCGTGGTTTCTGGGTCCACGCAGGGTCTAAAAAGCTGATCCGGAGAAACCCACAGCTCTACAAACACATCGTAATTCCAGGAATGATTCAGACCAAGGTATTGTTTTAATCTCAAGTCGACATCTGCTTTCGGGCCCGACGTTCTTTGAACATACTCATTGCAGAATTTCTGCACCTGCGGTACCAACGTAACCCAGACCGCATAGTCTTCGCTATCCGACGTCGCAGTATAAGGTTCGAGAAACTTCTCATAGGCTTCCCTTGCTTTCCATGTCGCCACCAATAGTCTGGTTCGGTCATCATTCCAAATGAGTTCCGGATTCTCCCGTGAGATGAAAGCGAGATTGTTGGCAATTTCATCTTCCTCTGCTAAAGCCGCATCCACTACTGCCGCACGGTATGACGAATCCAAATCGTGCTCCGGCATCGTCTGGCAAGAAGCCAAAAGTAGAACGACGCTGCCTATAACAACGAACCCAAACCATCTGGACATTTGTACAACTCCCGAGCCGTATTCTTCCATTGAGCCGACGTCACCGCGTGTACTATAGCGCCTCTCCTCATCCCCATACAGTCGGACCGTCGGATTCGCGCACGGTCACGAAGCGTCCTGTCGTGTGAGTTCACTATGTTGCCGAGCGCTCCACGTGCCCAAAAGCGTGGCGTAGAGACTAAGGCATGGAAATCTCTGCCAAGCAGCGATTGTGCCCTGTTGGCGTAGACCCGGCGCTCAAACCACGCACGACGACTAACCCGGATACTCCATCAGGGACCCCGGATGCTGGCGGAATTTGCAGCCGTCCTGGCGCCGCTCTTCACTCAAGTTGTAGCCGTAGCGACAACTTGAGTGAAGAGCAAGTCAGAGCGAGCGAGAAACCGCCAGG
>JBFGYN010000067.1:0-12769 GCA_041587415.1 Candidatus Competibacterales bacterium
GCGGACAATTGGCTCCCGGTCTCACCGGGTTACCTGCTCGGAAGAGCCGGATGCGGTAACGCCGCACGTCCGGTTCTGTGAGGGTGAAAGCCAGCAATGGCTGATCTACTCGACTAGGCTTCAACCACTGGAATCTTGCCGATTTTCGCGCGCCATTCCGCCGGCCCGGTGGTGTGCACCGCTTCGCCCCTGGCATCCACCGCGACGGTCACGGGCATGTCCTCCACGTCGAACTCGTAGATGGCTTCCATGCCGAGATCGTCGAATGCCACGACACGCGCTTTGCGCACGGCCTTGGAAACCAGGTAGGCGGCGCCGCCTACCGCCATCAGGTACACGGCCCCGTTGTCGCGAATTGCCTCGACCGCCGCCGGTCCCCGCTCCGCTTTTCCGACCATGCCGATGAGACCGGTCTGCTCGAGCATGGTGCGGGTGAACTTGTCCATGCGCGTCGATGTGGTCGGCCCGGCCGGTCCCACCGCCTCGTCGCGAACCGGGTCCACGGGGCCCACGTAGTAGATGAACCGATTCTTGAAGTCCACCGGCAGTTTTTCGCCCTTACCCAGCATGTCGACCATGCGCTTGTGAGCCGCGTCGCGCCCCGTGAGTAATCGACCGTTCAAGAGCAACGTCTCACCCGGCGTCCAGGTGGCAACCTCCTCCGGCGTGACCTGATCCAGATTGACGCGACGTGCGCTGGCGCCCACCTCCCAGGTGATATTCGGCCAGTCTTCCAATTTCGGTACCGGAAGCTCGGCCTGCCCGGAGCCGTCCAGCACGAAATGGGCGTGCCGGGTCGCCGCGCAGTTCGGGATCATCGCCACCGGCTTGGATGCGGCGTGGGTGGGGTAGTCGAGGATCTTGATGTCCAGCACGGTCGTCAGGCCACCCAGGCCCTGTGCGCCGATTCCCAGAGCGTTCACCTTGTCGAACAGTTCGATGCGCAGCGCCTCCACCGCGGTCTTCGGGCCGCGCTCGAGCAGCTCCTGGATGTTGATCGGGTCCATGAGCGATTGTTTCGCCAGCACCATGGCTTTTTCCGCTGTGCCGCCGATACCGATCCCGAGCATACCGGGTGGGCACCAGCCCGCACCCATGGTCGGAACCGTCTTCAGAACCCACTCGACAATGCTGTCGCTCGGATTGAGCATGACGAACTTGGACTTGTTCTCGGATCCGCCGCCCTTGGCGGCAACCGTCACATCGACGGTGTCTCCCGGGACCAGCTGCATGTGAATGACCGCTGGCGTGTTGTCCCCCGTGTTCTTACGTCCGCCAGCCGGATCGCTGAGGATCGAGGCGCGGAGTTTGTTGTCCGGGTGGAGATAGGCCCGTCTCACGCCCTCGTTGACCATGTCGTCGACGCTCATCTGCGACGCCCAGCGCACATCCATGCCGATTTTCAGGAACACCGTAACGATGCCCGTATCCTGGCAAATTGGCCGGTGGCCCTCCGCACACATGCGCGAGTTGATGAGAATCTGCGCCATCGCATCTTTTGCCGCGCGGGATTCCTCACGCTCGTATGCGTCGGCCAGGGACTGGATATAATCCTTGGGATGGTAGTAGGAGATGTATTGCAGCGCGTCGGCGACGCTCTGGATGAAATCTTCCTGCTGGATTACCGTGGCCATGGCAGACTCCACTGGGTGATTCTGAATGTGCGGACGAGTCGATCGAGATCCCGGTTCCGGCTGCAGGGTCTCATCTCCTCACTCTGGTCACGTACGTCACGTGTATGCTGGCCCGACAATCGATGCCGCATTCCACGCACCGGACCCCCATTGTTATACAAGTCGACTACAGAAGACCAAACCACAGGATGCCCAGGACGTGCAAGTTGCTGCGACGACGCTATGATTGTTGGGCGCGGTTCACCGCGCTCGGCGCGCATCCCCTACCAGGCCCCTCGAATCCATGCTAAGCCCATGAATGCCCGATTTGCATCCGGAATTTCGCGCGAACGATTTGCCCGGTGCGCCGCTGTGGGCCCGCAATCGCACGCCAACGGCTGTCCAGCACGCGCAGTTTCGTCGACGCCGCCACTCTGGCCACCCTTGTCTGTCCAAGTAGGCACAGGGAGTCATTACAGCCCCACTCGCAGCCCCAATCCCGGTGGGCGACGAGGACTGGCATGTCCTGTCCGAGAATCTTAATGACTGACGATCTCAAAGAAAACGCACTGCACTATCACAGCATACCGCGTCCGGGAAAGGTGGAGGTCGTGCCAACCAAACCGCTCGCTACGCAGATGGATTTGTCCCTCGCGTACTCTCCGGGCGTGGCGGCACCCTGCGAAGCGATTGCCGAAGACCCGTCCCTGGCCTCCAGGTACACGGCGCGGGCAAATCTCGTGGGTGTCATCACCAACGGTACAGCGGTGTTGGGACTCGGTGCGATCGGACCGCTTGCCGCGAAACCGGTCATGGAAGGCAAGGGCGTATTGTTCAAGAAGTTCGCGGGAATCGACGTGTTCGACGTGGAGATTCTCGAACGGGACCCGGACAAGCTGGTGGAAATCATCGCCAACTTGGAGCCCACTTTCGGGGGTATAAACCTCGAGGATATCAAGGCGCCCGAGTGTTTCGAGATCGAGGAGAAACTGCGGGAACGCATGCGTATCCCGGTCTTTCACGACGACCAGCATGGGACGGCAATCATCACGGCGGCGGCGATTCTGAACGCGCTTCGAATCGTCGACAAGCGCATCGACGAAGTGCGTCTCGTGGGCTCGGGCGCCGGTGCCGCCGGAATCGCCTGCCTGGATTTGCTGGTTCGGCTGGGAATGCGGCGAGGCCACATCACGTTATGCGATAGCCGCGGCGTCATATTCGTGGGGCGCGACGAGAACATGGATCGGCGCAAGAGCCAGTATGCGATCGAGACGAACGATCGTACCCTCGGTGAAGCCATCGTCGGCGCGGACGTTTTTCTTGGGCTGTCCAAGCCCGGAGTACTGAGCCACGAGATGGTATGTCGTATGGCCGAGCGGCCAATCATCCTCGCACTTGCCAATCCCGAGCCCGAGATCCGTCCCGAGGTGGCGAAAGATGCGCGGAGTGACGTCGTCATTGCGACCGGGCGATCCGACTACCCGAATCAGGTCAACAACGTCCTGTGTTTCCCCTATATTTTCCGCGGTGCTCTGGATGTCGGCGCAACCGCGATCACAGAGGAGATGAAGCTGGCCTGCGTGAAGGCCTTGGCGGATCTCGCAATCGCGGAACCGCCGGAGGAGGTGCGGACCGCGTACGGTGGACAAAGACTGCAATTTGGCCCGGATTACCTCATTCCGAAACCGTTCGATCCGCGCCTCATCGTCGAAATGCCGATTGCCGTCGCGCGGGCGGCGATGGAAAGCGGCGTCGCCGCGCGGCCGATTGTGGATCTCAACGCCTACCGGGAGACGTTGGAGCGCTTCTTGTTCCGAACGGGTCTCGTCATGAAACCCCTGTTCGAACGGGCCAAAGAGCGTCCCATGCGAGTCGTGTACGCAGAGGGCGAGGATGTTCGCGTGTTGAGAGCGGTGCAAGCCGTTCGCGCCGATGGACTGGCCGTGCCGGTACTCGTCGGCCGCAAGCTTCGGGTGGAATCGGCCATTGCCGACGCAGGGCTGAGTCTGCGCCTCGGTGAGGGCGTCGAGTTGGTCGATCCTCAGGACAACCCGTGGTTCGAGTCGTGCTGGCAGGAATATCATCGGGTGCTGGCGCGGCGTGGGGTTACGCCGGATGAGGCCCGGGAGAGGGTGGGTACACGCAATACGGTGCTCGGGGCGCTGCTGGTTCGGCTTGGGCGAGGCGACGCCTTGATCTGCGGCACATCGGGTCGATTCGGGCGCCACTTGCAGCATGTCAGCGAAATCATCGGCCTTCGAACCGGAATCGCCGAGGCGGCTGCGATGAACGCGGTGATCCTGAGGCAGGGAACGCTCTTCATAGCCGATACCAACGTCACCCAGGACCCGACAGCCGAGCAGCTGGCCGAAACCGCAACGCTGGCCGTAGAAGCGGTGCGTCGATTTGGTCTCACTCCGAAGGTGGCCCTGCTGTCACACTCCAATTTCGGTTCGTCCCAGGAGCCCGGTGCGGTCAAGATGTCCCGCGCGCTGGAACTCATCCGGGAACGCGAGCCAGGCCTCGAAATCGAGGGGGAGATGCAGGCGGATTTGGCGCTGTCGGAGCAACTGCGGGCCCGAATATTTCCCGAGTCACGTCTGCGGGGCCAGGCAAATGTGCTGCTGATGCCGAATCGGGATGCCGCCAACATTGCCTTCAATTTGGTCAAGATGGTGGCGGACGGAATTGCAATCGGTCCGATGCTGATGGGCATGGCGAGGACGGCGCACGTTCTGTCCGCATCCGCAACCGTCCGAAGAATCGTCAACATGACGGCCTTTGCCGCCGTCGAGGCGCAGCGCGAAAGCGCTACCTCGGAACCCGCACCCACCGGCGGCGAGGAGATGTTCGAGTCCATCCACTAGCAAATCGGTGAGACGCCGCACGGCGCTCGCGCCCACCGGGATCGCTCGACCCACACGACGAACGGAGGGCAAGCCCCGAAGGGCGTTCTGCCCGACTAGCTCATGAACGCCTGTTCGATGTCCGCGAATGTGGTGGCCCGTTCCGCCGTCTCGAGATCGAGGCCCAATTGTTTGCCGATCTGCGCGAGCGAGAATATTCCCCGCAATGCGGTCGCGTTGCCCATATTCTCGTCCTCGTCGACAACCAGCGCATGCTGCCTCCCGGCGTCGCGCAGGGTCGATACGATGTTGCCGACCTTGCAGCGCAACACGTCCGCGTACTGCAGCACTTCCAACTTGCCCTTGAGGGTCATCAAATCGCGCACCCGCAGATCGCTCGGCTGCTGCCCCATTTTTTGGGCGAGCTTCACGGGCTTCTCGCCCTGAATATCCCGGGCGGTAATCAAGCCAAGAACCTTGCCCGCTTCGTTGGTCACCAACAGCAGACGCACGCCGCGTTCACGCATTCGCTGCAACGCCCGGTCGATGGATTGGTCACGACTCGCAGCGTACGCAGCAACCTGCCTAAGGTCGGTCATGACATCGACGGCCGGGTGTTCCAGGGTCACTCGTTCCGGCAAGGTTTGCCGAGGAGTAAAGTAGCCGATCTGCTCGGTGAGAACCGAGAACGTGAGCGGTGTGTAGCGTTTCACCATGTCGTAACTCCTGGAATGCTTTGACAACAGCATGAATCGAGTCGGCGGTGAAAGTAAATCCCCCGCCGGTTCGAGCCCGGGTACGGCTGCGACTTCACGCAGTGTCCGGCCTCGCGTTCCGCCTCACCTTGGTTCCGGCTCATGATAGCGGGCGCTCAGTTCGTGCACTGCCTCGACCATTATTGCCGCCCGGTCGGGGTCCGCCGTCTGGTGTATGCCGTGGCCGAGGTTGAAAACGTGCCCGCTTCCCCGGCCGAAATCGGCAAGAATCTTCTGGACTTCCGCGCGAATCGTCCCGCGCTCGGCGTACAGTGCGCAGGGGTCCAGATTGCCTTACAGGGCGACCCGGTGGCCCACTCTTTTTCGCGCTTCACCGATATTGAGGGTCCAATCCAGGCCTAGGGCATCGGCGCCGGTGTCGGCCATCGCTTCCAACCACGCCCCGCCGCCCTTGGTGAACAAGATCACGGGTACATGTCGACCCTCGGAAGAGCGCGTCAGTCCGTCGACGATGCGCCCCATGTACTCCAATGAAAATTCACGGTACCGCTCCGCGCTCAGAATGCCGCCCCAGGTGTCGAATACCATGGTGGCTTGGGCGCCCGCGGTAATCTGTGCGTTCAAGTACCGAGTGACGGCTCGCGCAATCTTGTCCAGGAGCTGACGCAACAGCGCCGGGTCGGAAAACATCATCCCCTTTACGAGCGCGTAGTCCTTGCTCGGTCCGCCTTCCACCATGTACGTGGCGAGCGTCCAGGGGCTGCCCGCGAAGCCGATGAGCGGAACGCGGCCATCGAGCTGATCCCGAATCACTCGAACCGCGTCCATCACGTATCGCAATTCCGTGTTCGGATCGGGTATGGCGAGCCTGAGAATATCCGATTTACTGCGTACTGGCCTCTCGAAATGGGGCCCCTCGCCTTCGGTGAAACCCAATCCGAGGCCCATGGCGTCGGGAATCGTGAGGATATCGGAGAAAAGAATTGCCGCATCGAGCGGAAATCGTGCCAGGGGCTGCAGGGTGACTTCGCACGCGAGCTCGGGGCTGCGGCACAGGGTAAGAAAGCTGCCTGCGCGCGATCGCGTCGCCCGGTACTCCGGCAAATAGCGCCCCGCCTGACGCATGATCCACACAGGCGTCCTGTCGACGGGCTCGCGCGCCAGCGCGCGCAGCATTCGGTCGTTTCGTAATGGGCTCACTGACATCGATGGGTTCGAATTAGGGCACGGAACGTCTGCACCGCGGGGATCGAAAATCCGGGCACTCCGGGTGGTGTCGAGGGTGGGTCGGCTTCGTCATTCCGGTGTCGCTGGCTGCAACGCTCCCGCTCCCCGCGTGCATTACGAATCATTCCGTCTCCGTGCACAACGGATCCGGCGAACGCCGCCCGTCAGAGTTCAAGGTAGTCCAATATGCCTTCGGCAGCTTCCCGGCCCTCGAATACGGCGGTCACGACCAGGTCGGAGCCCCGAACCATGTCGCCACCGGCAAAGACTTTCGGATTGGTCGTCTGGAATTTGATGGCTGCAGTTCCGGATGCCTTGGTTCGTCCCCGGTCATCGGTTCCTATGCCAAACTCGTCAAACCATGGAGCCGGGCTCGGCCGAAATCCGAAGGCGACCACCACCCGGTCAGCGGGCAGGATTTCTTCTGTTCCCGATACGACCTCCGGCCTGCGTCGCCCACGATTGTCGGGCTCGCCCAAGCGCGTCTCGATCACTTTCACCCCTTCCACGCGCCGGTCACCGACCAGCTCGATTGGCTGACGATTCCACAGGAACCGAACGCCCTCCTCCTTTGCGTTGGACACCTCGCGCCGGGACCCAGGCATGTTCGCCTCGTCCCGCCGGTAGACGCAGGTCACAGAAGTTGCCCCCTGCCGGATCGAGGTTCGGTTGCAGTCCATGGCGGTGTCGCCACCGCCCAGTACGACCACGCGCTGGTCACGCATGTCGATGAACTCCGAGGGGTGCTTCTCCAGTTTCAGGAGGCGATTCACATTCGCCACCAGGTACGGCAACGCGTCGCAGACGCCCTCCAGCTCCTCACCGGGAAAACCGCCTTTCATGGAGGTGTAGGCACCCATTCCCAGGAACACGGCGTCGAACCCGTCCACCAGTTGCTCGAACGGCAGATCGATTCCCACCTCCGTGTTGAGCCGAAATTCGACGCCCATCCCTTCCAGCACTTCTCGCCGCGTCTGGACCACTTCCTTCTCGAGCTTGAAGGGCGGTATGCCGAACGTCAGCAGGCCGCCAATCTGCGGGTAGCGGTCGAAGACCACCGGTTTGACGCCGTTGCGGACCAAAATATCGGCGCAGCCCAGACCGGCCGGGCCAGCACCGACCACGGCAACGCGTTTTCCCGTGTCCTTGACTTGGGAGAGGTCCGGCCGCCATCCGAGCCTCAGTGCCTCGTCGGCGATGTACTTCTCGATGGATCCGATCGTGACGGCACCAAAGCCGTCGTTCAGGGTGCAGGCGCCCTCACAGAGCCGGTCCTGGGGACAAACGCGGCCGCACACCTCCGGGAGGGTGTTCGTGCGGTGCGAGAGCTCGGCCGCCTCGAACAGATTTCCTTCGTCGATCAGCTGAAGCCAGTTCGGAATGTAGTTGTGCACCGGACACTTCCACTCGCAGTACGGATTGCCGCAATGGAGGCATCTGCCGGATTGCTGCGCCGCACTGGTCGGATCGTACTGGCCGTAGATTTCCCGGAACTGCTGGATTCGCTCTCGCGCCGGCGACTTGTCCGGGTCGTAGCGAGGGATCTCGATGAACTGAAGAACGTGCGTCTTCGACATGGGCCTTCAAATCTCGGAAGTGATGGCAGGAGTGCGATCTCGCACTCCGTGCATGAAGCCACATTATGCGGCGCGGCGCAGCGTATCCATGAGTGTTGCCAAGTCTGCGGCTTTTGGCTTTATCAGCCAGATTCGGGACGCAAACATGCGGAAATCCTCGAGCACTTCCCGGCCCCAGGGGCTACCGGTTTCTTCGCAATACTGTCGAATGAGATTTCGCAAATACATGCGCTGCGGCTCCATTTCCTCCGTCGATATTCGGTGAATGTCAATCAGCTCGTGGTTGTAGCGATCGACGAAGCCCCCGTCCTGGTCCAGGACGTACGCAAATCCGCCCGTCATGCCGGCGCCGAAGTTCAATCCCGTTTGGCCGAGCACGACGACGACGCCACCGGTCATGTATTCGCAGCCGTGATCGCCGACCCCTTCGACGACGGCAATGGCACCTGAATTGCGGACGCCGAAACGCTCACCCGCGGTGCCCGCAGCAAAGAGGGTACCGCCGGTCGCGCCGTACAGGCAGGTGTTGCCGACAATGGCCGTCTCGCGGGTGACGAATGTGCTGCCGGCGGGCGGATAGATCACCAGTTTGCCACCGGCCATGCCTTTGCCCACATAGTCATTCGCGTCGCCCTCCAAATGCAGGTGCAAGCCACCGGCATTCCACACACCGAAGCTTTGCCCGGCGGTGCCACGGAGTCGCACCACCAGGGGCAACTCCGCCATCCCGTGATTGCCGTGGCGCCTGGCGATCTCCCCGGACACCCTGGCACCGATCGAGCGGTTCACGTTGCGAATCTCATACGCGAACTCGCCGCCCGTCCGGTTCTCGATCGCTGGCAGCATGTCCCTTACCATCCGCTCGGCGAGTTCGCCCTTGTCGAAGGGCTCGTTTCGGGGCGCGACACAGAATCTGGGCTGGTCCGCGGCTATGCCCGCGTCGGACAAAATCTGCGTCAGGTCGAGGGATGCCGTCTTGCTGGTCGCCCCCGGTTGCGCCTGCAGCAGATCGGTTCGGCCAATGAGTTCGACCAGCGTCCGCACGCCGAGGCGCGCCATCTGCTCGCGCGCTTCCCTCGCGACGAACAGGAAATAATTCATCACCTTCTCGGCATCACCCTTGAAGTGCCGGAGCCGGAGTACGTTGTTCTGGGTAGCCACACCCGTGGCACAGTTGTTGAGGTGGCAAATGCGCAAGTATTTGCATCCGAGGGCAACCATCGGTGCGCTTCCGAATCCGAAGCTCTCGGCGCCCAGGATTGCGGCCTTTATCACGTCGACGCCGGTCTTGAGGCCGCCGTCGCCCTGCAACCGCACCTTGTCTCGCAGGTTGTTGGCGCGAAGCGTCTGATGCGCCTCCGTGAGGCCCAACTCCCAGGGCGAGCCCGCATACTTCACGGAGCTCAGTGGACTGGCGCCCGTCCCGCCGTCGTAGCCGGATATGGTGATCAAGTCCGCATAGGCTTTGGCAACACCCGCAGCGACGGTACCGACCCCCGCCTCGGCGACGAGTTTTACGGAGACCAGCGCCTGTGGGTTGACCTGCTTCAAATCGAATATGAGTTGTGCCAGGTCCTCGATGGAGTAAATGTCGTGGTGTGGGGGCGGAGATATCAATGCCACGCCCGGGCTCGAGTACCGAAGCCGAGCGATCATTTCGTTCACTTTGTGGCCGGGCAGTTGGCCGCCTTCCCCCGGCTTGGCGCCCTGAGCGATCTTGATCTGCAAGACCTCTGCATTGACCAGATAGTGCGGTGTAACGCCGAATCGGCCGGAAGCGACCTGCTTGATCTTCGACAAGCGCTCGGTGCCGAAGCGCTTGGGATCCTCACCGCCCTCGCCGGAATTGGATCGACCCCCGAGTCGATTCATGGCCATTGCCAGAGCTTCGTGCGCCTCGGGCGACAGGGCGCCCAGGGACATGCCCGCCGAGTCGAAGCGACGAACGATGGATTCCAGGGGTTCCACCTCCTCGAGCGGAACGGGCTCCGCGTCCTCTCGCAAAGCCAGCAGATCCCGCAACGTTGCCGCCGGCCTCCCGTTCACCAGATCGGAGAACACCCGATAGTCCGAATACTCGCCGCTGTTCACGGCATTTTGCAGCGCCTGTACCACGTCCGGATTGAAGCAATGGTATTCACCGCCGTGCACGTACTTCAGCAGCCCACCCTGTTCGGGGGATCGGCGCGGGTTGAAGGCAATCTTGGCGAGCCGATGCTGGTCCGCCTCGAGATCCCTGAAACGGGTGCCCTGAACTCGACTCGTGGTGCCGGTGAAGCAAAGGTCGACGACCTCGTCGTGGAGGCCCACGATTTCGAACAGTTGGGCGCCACGGTAGCTGGCGATGGTGGAAATGCCCATCTTGGAGATGATCTTGAACAGCCCCTTGTTGATGCCTTTTCGGTAGTTCTGGGACAGCGTATCTTGCTGATCCACTGGGACTTCCCCGGTACGCAGCAGGTCATGCAGGGTTTCGTAGGCCAGGTAGGGATAGACGGCCGTCGCCCCGTACCCGAGCAAGACCGCGAAGTGATGAGGATCTCGGGCCGTTCCCGTCTCCACGATGATGTTGGCGTCGCAACGCAGGCCCTCACGGACCAGCCGATGGTGAATGGCACCGGTTGCGAGCAACGCGTGGAGCGGAAGCCGGTCCCGTGTCATGCGTCGATCCGTCAGCACCAGAAACGGGTGCTTTGCGCGTACGGCGGCGACCGCTTCGTCTGTCACGCGGGCGACCGCGTCCCTGAGTGATTCGTTGGCCGTGTCGTAGGCCAGATCGATGACGGTGTGTGCGTACTCCGGCTGGGTTAGCCGCAGCAGGCCGCGGAATTTCCCTTCCGAGAGAATCGGACTACTGATAACCAGGCGAGCAGCGTGTTTCTCGGTTTCCAGAAACATATTGCGCTCCGCACCCAAGCACGTCTCCAGGGACATGACGATGCTTTCCCGAAGCGGGTCGATCGGTGGGTTGGTGACCTGCGCGAACTGCTGCCGGAAATAGTCATAGAGCGAACGGACGCGATCCGAAAGCACAGGGAACGGCGTGTCGTCACCCATGGACCCGACCGCTTCCTGACCGGCTTCCGCGAGCGGCCGCAGCACCTGGTCCCGCTCCTCGAAACTGACCTGGAACATTTTCTCGTAGGTATCGAGCGTTTCCGGATCCAGTGGATCGCTGGTCAGCACCTCCGGGGGAAGTGTCCGTTCCAATTCCCGGTTGTGGCGTTTCATCCACTGTCGGTAAGGGTGCCGGTTCTTGAGCAGTTCGTCGATGTCCGCCGGCAGCAACAGCTTGCCGGTTTCCGTGTCGGCCGCCAGCATCTGGCCGGGGCGCAGGCGTCCCTTGGCCACCACGTCGTCGGGAGAATAGTCGTAGACTCCGATCTCCGAAGCCAGAGTGATGTGCCGGTCTTTGGTTATGACGTAACGGGCCGGTCTCAGCCCGTTGCGGTCCAGTGTGCAGGCTGCATACCGACCGTCTGTGAGAACGATTCCCGCAGGTCCGTCCCATGGCTCCATGTGCATGGAGTTGTACTCGTAGAACGCGCGCAAGTCCGGGTCCATGGACTGCACGTTCTGCCAGGCGGGGGGGATCAATAGGCGCATGGCTCGGAAAATATCCATTCCGCCCGCCAACAGCGCTTCCAGCATATTGTCCAGGGAGGAGGAATCGGAGCCGCCCATGGAGACCAGCGGTCGAATGTCCTCCATGTCGGGAATGAGCGGCGTCTCGAGTGTGAAACTTCGGGCAACCGACCAATTGCGGTTCCCCTGAATCGTATTGATCTCCCCGTTGTGCGCCAGGTATCGAAACGGCTGGGCAAGCCGCCATTGGGGCAAGGTGTTGGTGGAAAAGCGTTGATGAAAGACGACCAGCGACGACGTCAGCGTTGCATCGTTCAAATCCGGGTAGAAGGCCGGAAGGTACTCCGGCATGACCAGGCCTTTGTAGGAGATGACGCGGGCGGACAGACTCGAGATGTAGAACACTCGATCCACCGGCTCGACTGCCTTTTCCGTCCGTCTCCGGGCGATGTAGAGCAGTCGCTCGAAAGTGCCCGCGTCCATGGCCGGATCCTGCTCGACAAAGATCTGATCGATGCGCGGCAGGGATCGTTTCGACTCCTCCCCGCATGCGCTGGGGTCCACCGGCACCGGACGCCATCCCGCGACGCGTAAACCCGCGCTCTCCAATTCCTTCGCCAGGCGCTGGCGCGCCGCTTCTGCCAAGTCGTCATCCTGGTTCAGGAATACCATGCCAACTCCGAAGCGATCACCCAGGCTGATGCCGGCCCCCTCCGCCACGGCTCTCAGGAAAATCGTGGGCAATTTCAGAAGCAGCCCGCAGCCGTCGCCGGACTTGCCGTCCGCGGCGATCGCGCCACGGTGCGTCATGCGCGACAGGGCCGTGATCGCGGTTTCCACCAGCCAATGACTGGCGTGGTCGTCCATATTCGCGATCAAGCCGAAGCCGCAATTGTCTTTCTCGAACTCCGGGCGGTAGAGCCCCATGTCGTTGCGATGCTGCACTGGCGTCCTTCCTAACTTCACAAAACGCGCTCCGAATCCCCATGACATTCGGAGTCGGCGGCAAATCTCCGACGATCATCGAGTGTCTTGACACACTCCGACTCGAGCGGAGTTTCCCGGCAGCCCCCCGAGGCGCTGCCGGGATCGGCGTGCCATGATGATTCCGTAGCCTGGCAACTCCAATATGGAATTGTTTAGCGGGGTCCGACGGTGGATTCGTCCAAGTGGCAAGGAGAATCCAGGATGCCGGCCGCCGGTAC
>JBFGYN010000068.1:0-12747 GCA_041587415.1 Candidatus Competibacterales bacterium
AATGAATTTCGACTGCTTGGCAAGACCATCCATCAAAGGATGGAGTCACCTGGGCCCTGTTTATCCAGCGCCCCCCTGGATCGGATTGTGGAATTCGCAAGGAAAACCCTAATCAAGTCCATCCGGGAATTGCCGGTGCCGAAAAGCGCAGTTCGCGCTTTTCGCACGGAATCAACTTGTTGCCGTGTCGTCTCCGCCATCGATTCAGTGTCCCGCAACGCCAGACCGTTCCAGTTGAAGCACCCAGCAAGGATGCTATTCTGGCGTGGCGTTTTGCTCGACTCCATGCGATAGATGGGACGGACCGGCTCATGTTTCAGACTCTCATTCGGCGCGGTGTCTTCGCCCTAGCCGCGCCCGCGGCACCGGCCGCGACCTGGCGAAAGACGTCGCGGGTAATCTCGGCCTGAAGTGAACGCTGGTTCCCGTTGTGGCCACAAACCGTATGCAGTTTCTGGAACAGCGCAAGCTGGATGTAATGATTGCCGCAATGACCGACATTATCAGAGGTGATGCCAGCTGCATCGTCGCGCCTTCGGGGCCCGGCAAATCGACGTCGAAGGGCTCTGTCAATGCCTCGACCCCAATCGATCAGGGCTCCGTCACCGTGGCATGCCAGGAGGGCCACGACCCGAAACTGGTCAAGCGAGAGCTGCGCGCGAAGGTGGGCATGGTTTTCCAGCAGTACAACCTGTATCCGCAAAAGACCGCCCTGCAGAATGTGATGATGGCGCCCACCATCTTGCCCAAGCGTGACGCTAGAGCAGCCGAAGAGCGGGCGTCCAAGCTGCTCGAGAAGATTCGGCTTCGAGGCAAGGAGCAGAGTCACCCGGGCGCGCGCTCCGGCGGTCAACAGCAGCGGGTCCACATCGCCCGTTCGCTCGCCATGAGCCAGGATTTCATGTTGTTCGACGAAGGCACCGCCGCGCCCTATCCGCCGCAGGAATTGCTCCGAAACGCCACCGACCCCAGGACTCGGAAATTCCCGAGCCCAATTCTGTAAACGCGGGGGCGCGAGATGAGCCGGTATTCGCTCTTGCAGGTGCTTCGGGGAGGTTTGACCGGACAAAGGCATTGGTCCCGCGCCTGGCGCAATCCAGAACCCAAGAACGAATACGATGCCATCGTAGTTGGTGGCGGCGGCCACGGGCTGGCCACCGCGTATTACCTGGCCAAGCTGCACGGCATGAGCGATGTCGCGGTGTGCGAAAAGGGTTGGTTGGGCGGCGGCAACGTTGGACGCAACACCACCATCGTCCGTTCCAATTACCTGTTAAAGGACAACGCACATTTCTACGAGCACGGCTTGAAGCTTTGGGAGAAGCTGTCCCACGACCTCAACTTCAATGTCATGTTTTCCCAGCGGGGTGTCGTCAATCTAGCCCATTCCGATGCCCAAATGGACACCTTTGCCCGACGGGGGAACGCCATGCGCCTGAATGGCATCGACGCGGAGCTGTTGACCCGTGATCAGGTCAAGGACCTGCTCCCCATGGTGGATTATTCCGGCAAGGCACGGTTTCCCGTGTACGGCGGGCTGCGCCAGCAACGCGGTGGGACGGCGCGGCACGACGCGGTGGCCTGGGGTTATGCCCGTGCCGCGGATCGTCTCGGGGTCGACATATTGCAGAATTGCGAGGTGACCGGTTTCGATGTACGAGACGGCAGGGTTCACGGGGTGCATACGACCCGTGGTGCAATCCGGGCGAAAAAGGTCGGCATTGCGGTTGCCGGTCACACCTCGACCGTGTGCGCCTTGGCGGGGCTGCACCGGCTGCCAATGGAGTCCCACAAGCTGCAAGCAATGGTTTCGGAGCCCCTGAAGCCGTTCATCGACACGGTTTGCACATTCGGCGCGGGTCATTTCTACATCAGCCAATCCGACAAAGGCGGGCTCGTGTTCGGCGGCGACCTGGACGGTTACAATTCCTATGCCCAGCGCGGCAATCTGCCCATGGTTTCCCATGTCGCTCAGTGCGGCGTGTCCCTCATGCCGGCCATCGGGCGGCTGCGTCTGCTTCGGCACTGGGCGGGCGTCATGGACATGTCCATGGACGGCAGCCCAATCATCGGTATCACGCCCATCGGCGGATTGTTTCTCAATGCTGGCTGGTGCTACGGCGGATTCAAGGCCACGCCCGCATCCGGGTGGTGTTTCGCGTACACCATCGCGCAGGAGCGCCCGCACAGGCTCAACGAGGGATTTGCCCTCGATCGATTCGAACGGGGATATCTGATCGACGAGAAGGGTGCCGGCCCCGTGCCGGCATTGCACTGAGAGGGAGTATCGAACGTGATCCGGATACGATGTCCCTGGTGCGGAGTCCGCGACATGGTCGAATTCACCTACGGCGGCGACGCCTCAAACCAGCGCCCCGCCGATCTGCCCGAAACGACCGACGCGCAGTGGTTCGATTACGTGTATTTGCGTGACAACCCAAGGGGCCCACACCTGGAGTTCTGGCATCACGTATACGGTTGCCGGCAGTGGCTCAAGGTCAAGCGCGACACCCTCACCCACGAAGTCATTGCCACCGCGCCGGCAGACAAAGCAATTGCGTGAGGACGCGCATGCCTGAGCAACCCAATCGGCTTGTCAAGGGCGGCTTGATCGATCGCTCGACACCCCTCCGTTTCCGCTTCGACGGCAACGTCTATTCCGGATTCCAGGGTGACACGCTGGCTTCTGCGCTTCTCGCCAACGGAGTATTGCTGGTCGGACGCAGTTTCAAGTACCACCGTCCCCGAGGTGTGTTTTCCGCCGGCGTCGAGGAGCCCAATGCCATGGTGCACTTGCGCGACGGCGACCGGCGGGAACCGAATACACGGGCCACCATGGTGGAACTCTTCGATGGGCTGGTGGCAGAGAGCCAGAACCGAGGCAGTGGCCTTCGGCGTGATCCCCAGCGCATCAACGACTACTTCAAGAATTTCATGCCGGCGGGCTTTTACTACAAGACGTTCATGGGTCCTGCCCGCAGCACCAGGCTTTGGATGTGGTTCGAAAGGAAAATTCGCCAGGCGGCCGGCCTGGGCGCTGCGTCCAGCCTTCCAGATCCGGACAGCTACGATCACATGACCCGCCATTGCGAGGTGATGGTGATTGGCGGCGGGCCGTCAGGGCTGGCCGCGGCGAAAGCGGCCGCCAGCAGCGGAGCGCGGGTGGTGTTGGTGGACGAGCGCCCAGCCCTCGGCGGACAACTGCGCCGTGACCGACACGAAATCGATGGCCGCTCGGCGATGCAATGGGTGAATCGGACCGTAAGGGAGTTGGAAGGGTCAGGCAACTGCGTCATCCTCACCCGGACAACGGCCTTCGGCTACTACGACCACAACATGCTCGGCTGTGTCGAACGCGTTGGTGATCACCTGCCGGTGCCGGTGCCCGACCGCCCTCGCCAGCGGCTTTGGCAAATCCACGCTGCCCAAGTAGTGCTCGCAACCGGCGCCCACGAGCAGCCGATGGTGTTCGGCAACAACGATCGGCCAAACATCATGCTGGCCGGAGCGGTGCGCGCATTCATCAACGAATACGGCGTGTTGCCGGGCAAGAAGGCAGTGGTCTTCACTTCCTGCGACGACGCGTACCGCACTGCCATCGATCTTGCGGGCGCGGGTGCGGCCGTCGAGGCGGTATTGGATTCCCGGCCTGGACCATCCGCATACACCGAGCAAATGCGCGAACGGGGAATTCGGGTTCTGCAATACCACGCGCTGGTCGACGCTGACGGCGGTGTCGACGGGGTTAAGTCGGTGCAGGGCATGCGGCTCGACGGAGGCGAGACCATTCGTCTGGAGTGCGATCTGGTGGCCATGTGCAATGGCTGGGCGCCGGCGTTGAATCTGTTCAGTCAGTCCGGGGGGCAGACAGTCTGGGATAGCGAGCGCAGCATCTTCGTGCCGGGCGCATCGAAGCAATTGGAACGCTCGGTTGGCGCCGCTCGCGGCACCTTCACACTTCGTGGTTGCTTGGACGAGGGTCTGGAGGCGGGAGTGAAGGCCGCAGTCGCGGCAGGCTTTCAGTGCCAATCTCAGCCGGCGCCAGCTTGCGATGGTCTTCCGGAAACACCATTCGTACCGCTGTGGGAAGCGCCCGACCCGCCGTCGGGGCACCCTAAGAAATTCGTCGACCACCAGGACGACGTGGCTTCCTCCGACGTCCGATTGGCACAATTGGAAGGTTACGAATCAGTCGAGCACTTGAAACGCTACACCACCCTCGGCATGGGTACGGAGCAGGGCAAGACATCCAACGTCTGCGGCATTGGGATCATGGCTTCGGCACGGGGTTGCTCCATTCCAGAGGCTGGCCATACCACCTTTCGTCCGCCCTACACGCCGGTCACGTTGGGCGCACTGGCGGGCGCCGAAGTCGGCGAACATTTCGCGCCCCTACGCCGCACTGCCATGGATTCCTGGCACTCCGAGCACGATTGCCGGTGGATCGACGCCGGTCTTTGGCGACGTCCGCGCTACTATTCCAAAGCCGGCGAGTCCGTGTGCGACGCCTACGTTCGGGAAACCAAGGGCACGCGGGGTTCTGTCGGTATCTGTGACGTGACAACGCTGGGTAAGATCGATGTGCAGGGCCCGGACGCCCCAGAGCTGCTCGAGCGCGTCTACATCAATCACTGGAAGAACCTGGCGGTGGGCAAGGCCCGTTACGGGGTGATGCTGCGTGAAGACGGCCTGGTATATGACGACGGGACGACATCACGGCTGGGGGAAAACCACTTCGTCATGACCACCACTACTGCCAATGCAGTGAAGGTCATGGCCAATCTGGAGTTCTACCTGCAGGCCGTCTGGCCGGATCTGAGAGTCAGCGTGACCAGTGTCACCGAGCAATGGGCGGCGATGGCGGTGGCCGGGCCCAGCGCCCGCCGGGTTTTGCAGCAGGTGGTCGACATCGACATCGCCAACGACGCGCTTCCCTTCATGGGCGCCGCGGAATGCGCGGCTGCCGGTATTTCCGGGTGCCGAGTGTTCCGCATTTCGTTCTCTGGAGAGATGGCTTTCGAGCTGAACGTGCCCAGCGACTATGGGCGCTTCGTGTGGGAGCAGATCATGGACGCCGGGATGGCGTTTGATATCGTTCCCTACGGAACCGAGGCGCTTGGCAACATGCGCACAGAGAAAGGCCACGTTGCGGGGCCCGAACTCGACGGTCGAACCACGGCCGACGATCTCGGTTTGGGGAGGATGATGTCGGTAAAGAAGGAATTCATCGGCGGGCGGCTTGCATTTCGCGAGGGCTTGAGAGCGCCGGACCGCAAAAAGCTCGTCGGCTTCGTGCCTTCGGACGGCAAGACGTCACTCAAGCAGGGGGCACAAGTGGTCACTGACCCCGACCAGGTACCGCCTGTAGAGATGATTGGCCACGTGACCTCCACCGGCTTCAGCCCGGAATTGGGCCACCCGATTGCCCTGGGTTTCATCAAAGGCGGACTCGAAGCTTGGGAAGGGAAGACGGTGCACATGAGCTACCCTCTGCGCAATCTAACGGTGTCCATGAAAGTGGTGGCTCCCGTATTCGTCGATCCCAAAGGGGAACGGCTGCATGGTTGAGGCACCCGTAGCGCGCCGCTCACCGCTGGAAGAGGTCTACCGGGAAGGACAATTCGGCGCGCTCGGAGACGGTGGCGCCGGGGTGGACCTTACCGAGCGCCGGGCCATGAGCATCGTACAGGTCGATGCCTGGGCGGACCGGACCGCCGCCGCGGCGGACGCAGTCGAGCAATCGGCGGGCGTCCGGCCACCGCGTCAGGCGTGTACGGCTACGGACTCGGGTAACACAGCGGCTATTTGGGTGGGGCCGGATCGTTGGATCATTGTAGAGAAAGAGCGACGCGACTTGTACGGGGCCATTACCGGCGCCGTGAGTGAGAATTTGGCGGCCATTACGGACCAGAGCCACAGCCGGTGCGTGCTGCGGATCTTCGGACATCAGTCGCGAAATGTCCTGGGCAAAGGCACGACCCTCGACATGGATCCCGGTCAATTCACACCGGGCGATGCCCGAAGCACCGCGCTGTTCCACATGGGCAGCCTCATCCACTGCGTGGGCAATGATACGTTCGATCTGTACGCTGCCCGCTCCTTCGGCCAAAGCTTTTTCGAAGCCCTAACCCGCGCCGCGGCCGAGTACGGTTACCGCGTAGGCGAACCAAGTTGAGCGATTCGGTGAAATGCCCCATCGGCGCTTCCAGCCTACGGGGATCGACCGTCGGCGATCGGCGCAGTAGGGCGTTCCGCCGCGAGGTTTTCGGCGGTCAGGCGCTCGGGAATTTCGAGTCCAATTTCCCGATAAAAGCGTCGTGCCCCGGCGTGCAGCGGCACTGGCAATCCGTCCAGCGCAGTCTCTGGTTTCATGTTCGCGAGCGCCTTGTGGATGGATTTCAGAAACGCAAGGTTTTCGTAAATTGCTCGAGTGATCTGATACACCGCGTCTTCGTCTTCATCGGCACGCACTGCAAGGAAACTCAGTGTGGCAATTGTCGCCACGGCCATGCTCTGCCCGGGATAGGTGCCAGGCTCGAGCAGGTAGCGCGTCCAAAGCTCGGCTCCGCCGTTCACCTTCTGCAAATGAGCATCGGTGAACTCTAAAATGAGCAACTCCTCGCCCAGAGCCGACATGGCTCTTGATACCGCGGAAACCGGCACCCCGGCCGGTGTACTCATGGCGTCGATGCGGTTCTCTTGGATGGCTTTGGCGCTGTCGCTATAGCCGAGATTGACCAATTCGAAGTCGCGGTCAACGTCGAAGCCGAGTGCTCCGAGAATCAGCCGACTCTGGGCGAGCGTGCCGGAATTTTCCCGGCCTAGGGAAACGGGCAATCCCTTCACGTTGTTCATGTCGTCGATGGAGCCGGTCTCGGCGTAATGTCGCCGAATGACGAAGTGTTCCGCTTCGGGCCATAGAGAGGTCACGGCCCGAAGCTCGGTCTGGGGGCCCATCGTTGCGAATGCTTCCGTTCCGTTCCGTGCCTGATGGCCGGCCAGCCCCGATAAGATTGCGAACTGTGCCCCACCTTTCTGCAGCAACTGAACGTTCGCATTGGAGCCGTCGGAGGTAATTGCGTCCATGTCGATGTTATTGGTTGGGCGAAGTTTGACTTTGACCAACGTCGACAGGGCCATACCGACGGGATAGAAGGTGCCGCCAACCGTCGCCGTGGCGAGAACATAGCGCCGCTCCTGCTGCGCTGTTGCACTCAGCGGAACCGCAAGAATGACGAGCGTCAATGTTATCGCTGTCAGTGAATCAAGGACTGTGTGCGCTGACGAAGTCATGAAGGATACCGAACCACGATTCTCGGGGTTGCCGTTGCCAAGTATGGAAATTTGAAGGCATCCATCGATCCAGGATTCGCACCTCAGGCTAATACCACGGCGCCGTCCATCGCCAGTTCACCGGACGGTGTGCACGCCCACACGTGTGCGGTCGAGCCGTGGGCTGCGCCTTCGAGGCGGAAGGGTTTGCCGCTGAATAGCGGGCTGATCGCCCTGAACTCATACGATTTTGGTATCCGGCCTGGGCAATTGGTCAGGGCCAGCTCCAGCAGCAGAGTGCCAGTAAGGGGGCCGTGGACGACCAGCCCCGGATATCCTTCCGTCTGCCGGCAGTAGTCGACGTCGTAGTGAATGCGATGGCCGTTGAAGGTGAGCGCGGAATATCGAAATAGTAGCACGGGGCTTGGCGTGATCACGCGGGACCACGCCGGGATTTCGGGGGCGCGTTTCGGCGCTGGGGGCTTTGCCGCGGAATCCGGTTGGTCACGGTATACGATGTCGTGTTCCTCCGCGAGTCGTCGTTGTCCCGCCGACAAAATCTCGTGGCACACGGTCACGAAGCAAAGCGGACCCGATTGTCCCTGTTTGAATCGAACGGATTTGATCGACGACACCTTTCTGGCCGTCTCGCCCAATCGCAGAGGCTTGCTGAATTCAAACCGGCTGCCTGCCCATAAGCGGCGGGGAAGGGGGACTGGCGGGAGGAACCGGCCAAGTTTGGGATGGCCGTCGTGGCCAAGATCGCCCGTGCGTGCCAGCGGCGGAAAATACAGCCAGTGCCAGAGTGGCGGGAGCGGGTCGCCGACAGTGAGTGACGCGGCTCGGTCGAGTGTAATCTGCATCAGGCGAGCCGGACGCACATCGATGACGTCCTCGATCCATTCCGTCCTGCCGACCCATTTTTCGAGAACTCCTGTATCGAGCATGGAAACGGTCAATTTAGCTCCAAACCCCTACCTGGACACCAAGCTCGGCTTCGGTTGCGACTCGTATCCAAGTTGGCGTGAGATTTGATCGGCCAGCGCGCGGGTGGACACGGCGATGGGCCCGCGCCAAGACGAGTCGAACGTGTCCTCGTAGCCGAATGCCGTTACCACGCAGCTGATTGCTCCCATGTGGTCGAACGCTGGTGCCGACAAGGAGTGGATTCCGCGGCGTCGAATACCCAGTCCGCGTGCCATACGTCGCTCCCGCACCTCGGACAGGATTGTGTTCACCTCCTCGCGGGTGCGCGGCAAATTCGTGCTTCCGTCGTCGGACAATTCCTCGAGCTCCTGGTCGATCAGCGGATCGACGATTCTTGGCGGGAGATACGCCGCGAAAACATGCCCGGTGCTTGATTGGAGCAGGGAGAAAGTCGACCCCAGGTGCATGTTGGGCGAGAATTGGCGCTGGGCGGGATGCCAGTCGACGACCGTCGGGCGGTTGTTGTTCCACACCGCCAGAAACACAGGTTCGTCTATCTCGGTTGCCAGCCTGTCGATCCCCTCAGCCCCGACTTTGACTGCGTCGATCCGGGCCAGACAAGCCAGACCGAGTTCGATCGCGTACGGTCCGAGATCGTAGCGACCGTTGTTCGGATCTTGCTCCACAAGACCGCCGCGGACCCAGCTCACCAGGTAGCGATGCACCTTGGCTGGGTGCATTTCGGCCGCCAGGGCCACCTCGCGCAGCTGCGCCGGACGGCCGAGCGCGACGATTTCCTTGAGCACGCGCAACCCGACTTCGACGGAGTTTATACCATGTTGCTTAGCAGCCTTTTCGTTCACGTCGCGTCCGCGCTCCAGAAGTTACGTATTGATTAACCACATCATGCCTCCCATAAAAAGCGTTTGACAAGCTCGGCAGCGGAATTAGAATTCCCATTTGCGAGATGAAATTACTTATTCCGTAACGCTGTTTTGTCGACACCGATTCGATAGCCGGGGCATATCCGAATGTCTGATTCCATCCTTCTCGGGTTTGACCACGCCGTCGCAGTAGTCACCTTGAATCGCCCGGGCCGCCTCAATAGCTTCAACGCGGAAATGCACGACGCACTGCGCGACGCGTTGGATGACGTGGCCTCCTCTCAGGCCCGTGCGTTGCTGATTACCGGTGCCGGCCGCGGATTCTGCGCCGGCCAGGATTTGAGTGATCGCAACGTGAAACCGGGCGCCGAGCCCCCGGACCTGGGTCAGTCCATGGAGCGCAATTACAATCCGCTGATTCGTCGTCTCCGGGACCTGCCCCTGCCGATCGTGTGTGCCGTCAATGGCGTGGCCGCGGGTGCTGGTGCCAACATTGCGCTTGCCTGCGACATCGTGATTGCTGGGCGGTCGGCCAGCTTCGTACAAGCTTTTTGCAAGATCGGTCTCGTGCCGGATTCCGGCGGCACTTGGATCCTGCCACGGTTGGTCGGCTGTGCTCGGGCAGTCGGGCTCGCCATGCTCGGCGACAAGCTGACAGCCGAGCAGGCGGAGGCGTGGGGTCTCATCTGGCGTTGTGTTGACGATGACGCCCTGCAAGCCGAAGCCCGGTCTTTGGTCGAGCATTTGTCGAAACTGCCTCCCCGTGGTCTCGCCTCGATAAAGCGGGCCATTCAGGTGTCTGCAGACAATTCGCTGGACGATCAGCTGGACTTGGAGAGGGATCTTCAGCGCGAACTGGGACGAACCGAAGACTATCGCGAAGGAGTCGCCGCCTTCGCCGAGAAGCGGGCACCCCAATTCAAGGGACGGTGAAGTGGCGCCGAGGTCATCGGCATCGAATGGAGCAGCGTTCTCGAAAATTGGCTTCGAGCCATTGTGAAGATCGGCCCCGTGTCTCAACGCTGCGGCGTAGCACGACCTAACCCGGAGGGAGCTTCCCATGAGCCGCGATTCAACTTCAGTACCCGAGGTAGTGAGTGATTCCCGGGCTCTGGCGGAAGCGACGGCGAAAACCATGTACTCCCGCGATTACGCGTCGAGGGCGCTCGGGATACGATTGGAAGAGGTCTCGCCCGGTTGCGCTCGCCTCAGTATGACGGTCCGCCAAGACATGGTGAACGGCCATGACATTTGTCACGGCGGACTCATATTTACATTGGCCGATTCGGCCTTCGCCTTCTCCTGCAACACCTATAACCGGGTCACGGTGGCGCTCGCCGCCACTATCGAGTACCTGGCACCCGCCCGGCTCGGTGATGTTCTGACTGCCGAGGCCCAGGAACAGGCGCTGGGTGGAAGGACAGGTGTATACGACGTTGTGGTGAGCAATCAGGAAGGCCGACGGATCGCGCTTTTCCGTGGCAAATCCTACCGCATTCAGGGCACCGTGATCCCGGAGGACGAGTCATGACCGAGGCGTTCATTTGCGACGCGGTACGGACGCCGGTGGGCCGCTATGGCGGGGCGCTGTCCAGCGTTCGCGCCGACGATCTTGGCGCGGTGCCCATCCAGGCTTTGAGGGAACGAAATGCCGGTGTGGACTGGACAGCGGTGGACGACGTCATCTACGGCTGCGCCAACCAGGCCGGCGAGGACAACCGGAACGTCGCCCGCATGTCGCTACTCTTGGCGGGACTTCCCACCGAGGTTCCGGGCACGACCGTCAATCGGCTCTGCGGATCCGGCATGGATGCGATCGGTCTCGCGGCCCGAACCATCCGCGGCGGTGACGGAGATTTGATGGTTGCCGGCGGCGTGGAAAGCATGTCTCGGGCGCCCTTCGTGGTGGGCAAGGCCGAGAGCGCCTTCAGCCGCAAGGCCGAAATGTACGACACCACCATCGGTTGGCGGTTCGTCAACCGCAAGATGCGGGAAGTCTACGGCAGCCATTCCATGCCCGAGACGGCCGATAACGTCGCCGCGGATTTCAACATCAGCCGCGCGGATCAGGACGCTTTCGCGCTTCGCAGCCAGCAGCGTTGGGCGGCGGCGCAAGCGGCGGGCCGCTTCGCTGAGGAAATCGTTCCGGTCAGCGTTCCCCAGCGACGGGGCGATCCCGTCATCGTCGACACCGACGAGCATCCGCGCCCGGGTACGACGTTTGAATCGCTGGCAGAACTGTATGGCGTCAACGGCCCTGGCTTGACGGTGACTGCGGGCAATGCCTCCGGTGTGAACGACGGTGCTTGCGCCGCATTACTCGCAAACGAAGCGACCGCAGTGCGCTACGGCCTGACGCCGCGCGCCCGGGTCGTGGGCATGGCAAGCGCCGGCGTGCCCCCCAGGATCATGGGTATCGGTCCCGGTCCGGCCACGCGTCGGATACTGGACCGGACCGGCCTTAGTCTGGACCAGATGGACGTCATCGAGCTGAACGAGGCCTTCGCAGCGCAGGCGTTGGCAGTACTTCGGGAGCTTGGTCTCGCAGACGATGCGGGGCACGTGAATCCAAACGGTGGAGCCATTGCCATGGGACATCCGCTGGGCATGAGCGGGGCCCGGTTGGTAGCGACGGCCGTGTACGAGCTGCATCGTCGCGGCGGACGTTACGCGCTGTGCACAATGTGTGTCGGAGTGGGCCAGGACATCGCCGCGATCATCGAACGGGTGTGAACGGAGCTGAGCCGCTCAGCCAGAGGACTTCGGCACTTGGAGATGCGATGAACAGCACCGGCGGGAGAGGGCTGGAACCGATCGAATCGGCGAGCGTGGACGAGCTGCGCGCGCTGCAGCTGGAAAGGATGAAGTGGTCGGTTCGGCATGCCTACGAGAACGTGGACCACTATCGCAAGAAGTTCGACGAGCACGGTGTGCACCCGGACGAGCTTCGGTCGCTGGAGGATCTCGCCAAATTCCCGTTCACGGTCAAGCAAGATTTGCGCGAGAGCTACCCGTTCAAGCTCTTCGCCGTGCCCATGGACCAGATCGTGCGCATCCATGCATCGAGCGGCACCACCGGTCGGCCGACGGTCGTCGGCTACACCAAGAAAGACATTGAGACCTGGGCGCAGGTGGTGGCGCGCTCCATCTACGCGGCCGGCGGGCGCCGCGGTGATCGAGTGCACGTGGCCTACGGCTATGGGCTGTTTACGGGTGGACTCGGTGCCCACTACGGTGCGGAGAGGCTCGGTTGTGCCGTGATTCCCATGGGCGCTGGCCAAACGGAAAAGCAGGTTCAGCTCATTCGGGATTTCACCCCCCGCGTGCTCATGGTGACGCCTTCCTATTGCCTCAACATCGTCGAGGAGATGGAGCGCCAGAGCATCGGTCCGGTCGAATGTTCGCTTCAGGTCGGGATTTTTGGCGCCGAGCCCTGGACCGGCAAGATGCGCGAGGAAATAGAGCATCGAATGGGAATCAAGGCGTCGGACATTTACGGTCTGTCGGAAGTGATGGGACCCGGTGTCGCCCAGGAGTGCGTGGAGACACAGGATGGCCCGACCGTCTGGGAAGACCACTTCTACCCGGAGATCATCGACCCGGAAAGCGGCAAGGTGTTGCCGGACGGGGAGGACGGTGAGCTGGTGTTCACCTCGCTCACGAA
>JBFGYN010000069.1:0-12710 GCA_041587415.1 Candidatus Competibacterales bacterium
ATCCGCGCTTGCTTCAATAGCCCCCGCCTCTTCCGGATTCGAGCCTATCGCCACGCATCTTCGAAACCGCCTCCTGAGCTGCGGCAGCCATGAATCGGGCATCCGAGCCGATGGTGACGAACTGGAATCCCTTGTCGATCATCTTCCTGGCATACGCGGGAGTGCCATTGTGAATTCCGGCGATCACACCCTGGGCCTTCGCGCTGGAGAGAACGTGCTCGATCGCTTCCACCACCGGTTTCTCGTCCTGGTCAAATCTTGGCTCGCAGCCGAGCGCCAGAGACAGATCGGCCGGACCGATGTAGACCGCATCCAGCCCCTCAACGGCAAGAATCTCGTCCAAATTATCCAATGCCTGCCTGGTCTCGATCATAGCGAAGGCGATCACCGCGTCGTTGGCTTGGGTCGCGTAATCCGCGCCACCATAAAGTAGGGCCCGAATCGGGCCGAAGCTGCGGCTGCCCCGGGGGGGATAGTGGGTTGCGGCCACCAATTTCTCGGCATCTTCCCGGGTATTCACCATGGGGCAGATCACGGCGAATGCACCGGCGTCCAACATCTTCATAATGATTCCCGGATCCAGCCACGGGACCCGGGCCATGGGCATGACACCGGTCGTGGATATGGCGGTCAGCATGTCGACGGCAGTCTGGTAATCGACCACGCCGTGCTGCATGTCAATGGTGAGGGAGTCCCAGCCCTGATGGGCCATCGTCTCGGCAGAAAAGCAGCTCGGAATCGCCAGCCAGCCATTGACGGCGGCGCCGCCGGCCTCCCAGATTGTTCGGATTCTGTTTTCACGCATGCGGGCCTCCCATCGTCTCGTCGTGCGCGGTTGCGGAACGTTGCGCGGGGAATCGTGCAGAAATAAGCCTTCCTGGCTTTGTCAGGACAAGGGCCGCCCCGGGATCGATTGGGCGCCATACTTCGCATCCCATTCGTCCTGCACCAGCTGAAGCACTTGCATCGACGGAAGCACTGAAGGACCAGACGCGCGCGGCGCGCGGTTCTCACGCACCGCGTCGATAAAGTCGAAGATTACGCGGGCGCAGTTTTCCTGCTCCGATTCGATGGGAACAGTCTCGTCCGCGGTGCGCAAAGTACCGTCGAGGATGTCGTAGAAATATGTCTCCTTGTCCGTCACGATCAGCTTGTCGTAGAAGCGATAGGTGGCGTGGTACGAGCCATGCACGAGCAGCGTCTGGTCGGCCTCGGTTTCCACCAGCACCGTGCACTCCATGGGAATGCCTACCGTCTCGTGGCACTGCCCCATGAAGCTCTGTACTCGCCGGATGGGTGTTTCACCGAACAGGTAGAGACCCATGTCAACGAAATGGCAGAAGTGGTGCCACAGAATGTTGTCGGTCCAGCTTCGTTTGTAGCCCGTGGCCCCGATGTTGATCAGGCGCTTGATGAAAAATCGCCCGGCGATGTGGCGAATATTTTCCTCACCCACCCGGATGCGCTCCAGCAACGCATCCCGTTCTCGACGAAACCGCATTGGATGACACAAGCCGTAGGTCTTGCCGCTTCTTTCGCCGGCCGCGACGACACGCTCTGCACCCGCGAGACTCATGGCGATCGGAATCTCGATCAACGTGTGCTTTCCGGCCTCCAAGCACTGGATTGCCTGCTGCTCGTGCTGGTCACTCGGTGTACCGAGGATGACTACATCGATTTCCGGGTCCGCCAGAGCCTCCTCTAAGGACCGGACACAGCGCTTGTAGCCGAAGCGGTCCGCAAACTCTTTGGCGGCGTCCGGCCGGCGGCCCACGACGGTATGCAGGACGGCGTCGGTCTGCCCGAGCGCCTCCGAGTGCCAGACACCCATCATGCCGTAGCCCGCCATGCAAATGTTCATAGAACTTGCACCTCGACAGTCTTGTAATGCGGGCTAACCCTTGAACTTTGCCACCGGCACACCCGGTACATCCACCTCGATGGCGAAAATCCCCCCCGACAGCGGCTTGTCCTTCAGCTTGTCCGAGGGCAGACCGTGGCGCAGTGAGGTGACGAAGACGGTTTTCAACGCTGGCCCACCGAAACAGGGACAGGTGGGGGCGACGCACGGTAATGGTATCTGGCGATCCAATCGGCCATCGGGCGCCCAACGATTCAGCACCCCAGCGGAGACGCCGGCGCTCCAGTAGTAGCCCTCCATGTCCATGGCGCCGCCGTCGGGCCGCCCGATGGACTCGTTGGGGTGGGCGATCGCCCGTCGATTGGCAATTGCGCCAGTGTCGGGATCGTAATCGTAGGTATAGATCACCTGCTCCCTGGAATCCGTGTGGACCATAGTCCTTCCGTCTGCCGACCATGCCAGCCCATTCGAGACGATCAAGCTATCCACCATTTTGTGGCAACTGCCGTCCGGATCCAGGCGGTACAACGCACCGATGGGCCGCCGGAGCTGCTCATCGTCCATGGTACCCGCCCAAAAGCGGCCGTCGGGGGAGACTTTGCCATCGTTGAAACGGTTGGACGCGATACCCGCCTCCGGATCGGTCAGGAAGGTGAGATCTCCGCTCTCGAAATCGAACAAGTGAAAGCCATTGCGCAATGCCACGACGGCTCCGCCCTGCTCGCGCAGCCCGAACGATCCAATAGCCTGCGGCATTTGCCACGATTTGGTGGACCCGGTGTCCACCTCGAGGCGGTGCAGGGCCGGCGCCAGGATATCCACCCAATATAGGGCCTGTTCCCTGGCGCACCAAACGGGCCCCTCGCCCAGTTCGGCCCGTGCATCGAGTACACAACTAACGGTCGTCATATCGGCATGTGCTGCTGTCAATCGTTAGTGGTGCGGCACGGTCTTCTCCGCCTCCTTGTGCATGCCCTCGGCCAGAGCGTGCTCCGCGGCCGCGGCGGCCTCGAAACGGACGTCGTGCTCGTCCGACGCCTTGGCCTCGTCGGCGCGGGCGAATTCCTCGATCTCGGCAGACAGCTCTTCCATCTCCTTGCCGCCGGCCATCATTCCTAGCACCTCTTCGCGGCTCACCTCGGTTTTGGCGAAGGTGCCGTAGCTCGTGCCGCGCTTGAGAATCGTGAACGCGTCCCCGACCGGGTAGGCGTGGTGGACATTGTGGGTGATGAAGATCACCGCCAGTCCCCGGGCCTTGGCCTGTGCCACGTAGCGCAGCACCACGGCGGCCTGCTTCACCCCCAGCGCCGACGTGGGCTCGTCGAGAATCAACACCTTGGCGCCGAAGTACACCGCTCGGGCAATGGCCACGCACTGGCGCTCGCCACCCGAGAGGGTCCCCACCGCCTGCGAGGGATCGCGCACGTCGATGCCGATCTTAGCCATTTCCTCCTTGGCAACCGTGTCGGCCAGACCCCAGTCCACACTCTTGAACGGGCCGAGCTTCTTGACCGGTTCCCGACCCATGAAAAAGTTCCGCGTTACGCTCATCAACGGGATCATCGCAAGATCCTGGAACACCGTCGCGATGCCCTGATCCAGGGCGTCCGAGGGGGATTCGAACAGCACGTCCTTTCCGTCCAACCGCATCTGGCCCTCGGTGGGCTGATGCACGCCGGAAAGGGCCTTGATCAGGGTCGACTTGCCGGCACCGTTGTCGCCCAAGAGACACATCACCTCGCCGGCGTGGACCGACATGGAGATACCGTGCAGGGCGACGACGTTGCCGAAGACCTTGCTGATGTTCTCCACCTCGATGACAGGAGTACTGGCATTCATCACTTGGCCTCCGTCGCCTTCTTGCGGATGTAGTTATTGAAGATTACGGCGATCAGCATCATCGCGCCCAGGAATACCTTGAACCAGTCCGTGTTGACCCCGGTATAGAAGATACCCATCTGCACGGTGCCGAAGATCAGTGCCCCGAAACTCGCCCCAATGGCCGAGCCGTAACCACCGGTGAGCAGAGTGCCGCCGATGACCACTGCGATGATGGCCTCGAACTCCTTCAGCAAACCCCGGTTGACGTCCGCCGAACCGGCGTCCAGCACCTGGATAGCGGCAAAGATGGTCGCCGCCACGGCGGTGCCGATAAACAGCCCAATCTTGACCCGCGCCACCGGCACGCCGACATTGCGGGCCGCGTTGGCATCCCCCCCGCAGGCAAAGATCCAGTTGCCGACCCGGGTCTTCAGCAACACCCACGTGGCCAGGGCGGTCAGCGCCAGCCACCAGATGATGGACATGGGGATACCGGTCACCGCCGGGGCACCCGAGCGCATGGTATCGATCACGCCTGCACTGGCCAGCCACTCGAACAGCCCGGTCCCCACCTCACCGGCGAACACGGGCGCCAGCCAGTCGTTCGCGGCCAGGTCCTTGAGCCCGGAGACCTGGGTGCGCCCGGTGATCAGGCGGGTGAATCCGATGGTCAGGCCCCGGAGAATGAATAGGAACCCCAGGGTGACGATGAATGAGGGCAGCCCGGTGCGTACGACGATATAACCGTTGGCCCAGCCCACCGCCACGGCGAACCCAAAGGCCACCAGGATGCATAGCCACACCGGCCAGCCCAAGAGGGCGGCCGGGATGGCGATCACCATGCCCGCCGCCCCGATCATCGAGCCCACCGACAGGTCGAACTCGCCGCCGATCATGAGCAGCGACGCGGCCACCGCCAGAATGCCCAGCTGCGCTGAGACCTCCAAGAAGTTCACGATGCCCTTGGGGCTGAACAGCCCGCTGTTCCCCGCCACCACTGCGAAGAACACCATCACCAGGATGGCGCCGGCCACCGCGCCCAGCTCGGGCCGGCGCATGGTCTTTTGGAAAAAACTCAGTTCCCGCAGCCGTTCGTCGCCTGAGCCGGGCTGGCCGGGCTTCGCAGTGGTAGTCTCGGTCGTCATGGTGCTTGCCTCCGTTTCAACCAAGGGATCCATTCGCGGGCTTCGTCGCCGGCGAGCAGACCCCGTATAAGTCAACAGGACACGCTCAGCGGATACCCTGCTTGCTCAGATCCACCACCTGCTTGGCGTTCTTCTGGGTGACAAAGCCGGGGCCCGTTTGCACGTCGGCACCGGGCATGAGCCCGTAATGGTGGTACAGGGTCAGGAACATTACCGGCAAATAACCTTGCAGGTACTGCTGCTGATCGATTGCGAAGGTCATCTTGCCCGCGTCCAGGGCATTCAGCACCGAGGGTGACAGGTCGAACGACCCCAGCCTGACCTCGCCCACCAAACCCTGTTCCTCCAGGGAGGCCAAGGCCGGCTCGGCGCTCAGTGGACCGACGGCCAGGACGGCGTCCACGTCCTCGTTCTGTGTGAGGTAGGCGGTCACGGCATTCCGTATCTCGGTGGGGTCGGTGCTCACCGCCAAGGTGTCCACGGGACCGCCCAGCCCATCCTCAAAGCCCTGGCAGCGCAGGTCCAACGCAACATTGCCTTGCTCGTGGTTGATGCACAGGCCCTTCTTGGCCCCCTCGGCAGCCATCCGTTCTCCCCCACCTTTACCGGCTTCGTACTCGCCCTGACCCACGTGCAGCAGCACCCCCAGCTCCTTGCGCACGTCCGAGCCGGAGTTCATGGAGATCACCGGGACGCCGGCGTCCACGGCCGCCCGGATGGAGTCGCCCAAAGCCGCGCCGTCGGGGATGGTCACCACGAGACCGTCCGGATCCGAGGCCACCGCCGCCTCGATGAGTTGCGACATCTGCACCATGTCGAAACGATCTGGTGCCCGGTATTCCACCTCGGCCCCCGAGTCCTTGGCCGCCTGATCCACGCCGTTCTTGGCCACCGACCAAAACGGATCGGCCGCTTGGCCATGGGTCACCACGACGATGCGTGGGCCGTCCGCGGCCAAGACCGCACCGCTCGCCATCACGGCCGATGCCGCGAGAACTAGAAGTCGTTTTTTCATTGCAATTTCCTCCAATCTGACAGTGGTCTACCTCTACCAAAGCCTCCGCCATAGCAACGGAAGCAGTCCATTGACCGGGAACCTCGCCGGCCTAAGCCTATACCTTTACCGCCCGCTCGCGACGCAGGGACTCGAGCGCGGCCTCAGCCAGAACCAGCGCCTGCCTGCCGTCCTCGACCCCCGCCAGCGGTTTGCGACCTTCCCCTACCATGCTGACGAAGTCGTCCAGCTCGCTGCGGTAGGCCTCGACGTAACGCTCCAGAAAAAAATCCAGCGGCTTGTCAGCGCAGACGCCGTGACGTCCGGAATGCACCACTCGGGTAGCCGTCTGATTGTCCGCTTGCAGCATGCCCTTGGAGCCGAATGCTTCGATCCGCTGGTCGTAGCCGTACACGGCGCGGCGGCTGTTACTGATCTGTGCGAGCGTGCCGTTGGCTGTTTTCAGCACAACGACCGCCGTGTCGATGTCGCCGGCTTCGGCAATGGCGGGGTCGACCCGGCAGGCGCCGAAAGCCTGTACCTCCACCGGCTCCTCGCCCAACAGCCAGCGGGCCATATCGAAATCGTGGATCATCATATCCCGGAACAGACCGCCGGAGACCTTGATGTAACTGAGCGGCGGCGGCGCCGGGTCGCGACTGGTAATGGTCAGCAGCTCGAGGTCGCCTATCTCACCCGCCGTCAGACGGTCGCGCAAGGCGCGGAACGTTGGATCGTAACGGCGATTGAAACCCATTGCCACCGGCACACCGCACTCGGCCACGGTTGCGAGACACCGATCGATGCGTTCCAGGTCCAGGTCTACCGGTTTCTCGCAGAAGACCGGCTTGCCGGCGCGGGCAGCGGCCTCGATGAGGTCAGCGTGGGTATTGGTCGAACTCGCGACGATCACCGCATCGACCTCGGAATCGGAGAGCGCAGTATCGGTATCGGTCTCCTCGGCACCGTATCGCTGTGCCAATTCCCGGGCGGCCGACTGGTTGACGTCGATGACATAACGCAACGCGGCATCCGAGCGGCGAGCGACGTTCTGGGCGTGGACGGCACCAATTCGACCGGCACCGAACTGAGCGATTTGCAACATTGATCCGCCCCCTAGCCCATGGTTGGCATGACGAAATCGGCACCAGAGCGAATACCGGTGGGCCAGCGGGTGGTGATGGTTTTGAGCTTGGTGTAGAAGCGCACGCCTTCAGGACCGTGCATGTGGTGGTCGCCAAACAGGGAATTCTTCCATCCGCCGAAGCTGTGGAAGGCCATCGGCACTGGGATAGGCACGTTGATCCCCACCATGCCCACCTGAATGGCATGGGCAAAGCTGCGGGCCGCGTCCCCGTCGCGAGTAAAAATGGCCGTGCCGTTTCCGAACTCGTGGTCGTTGATCAGCTTCACGGCCGACTCGAAATCTGGCGCACGGACCACCGACAGCACCGGCCCAAAAATCTCTTCCTTGTAGATACGCATCGCCGGGGTGACGTTATCGAACAGGCTGCCGCCGATAAAATGACCGTTCGCGTGGCCAGCCCTGTCCATCTCAAAGTCCCTGCCATCCACTACCAGCTTGGCTCCTTCCTCGACTCCGATGTCCACATAACCCCGCACCTTGTCCAAATGTGCTTTGGTGATCAGCGGTCCCATTTCGACATCCTTGTCGGTGCCCGGACCGATTTTCAGGGCCCGGATTTTGGGCTCCAGACGCTTGACCAACTCGTCGGCAACCGTATCGGTCACCGGCACGGCCACGGAGATGGCCATGCAGCGTTCCCCAGCGGAACCGTAGGCCGCCCCCATCAAGGCATCCACTGCTTTGTCCATATCCGCGTCGGGCATGATGACCATGTGATTCTTTGCGCCCCCCAGCGCCTGCACTCGCTTCCCGTTCGCGGCGCCTGTCGCGTAGATGTACTTGGCGATCGGGGTTGAGCCCACGAAACTGATGGCTTTGACCTCGGGGTGGCTGAGCAGAACGTCCACGGCCTCTTTGTCCCCATGGACCACGTTGAACACGCCGTCCGGCAAGCCTGCTCGTTTCAGAAGATCCGCGACCAGCATCGCTGCCGAGGGGACGCGTTCCGAGATTTTGAGAATGAAGGAATTGCCACAGGCGATGGCCACCGGGAACATCCACATTGGCACCATGACCGGAAAATTGAAAGGGGTAATCCCCGCCACCACCCCAAGCGGTTGGCGCAGCCCATGGGAATCGATGCCGCTGCCCACGCTCTCCGTGATCTCCCCTTTGAGCAGATGCGGGCCGCCGCAAGCGAACTCGACCACCTCCAGCCCGCGGATCACCTCGCCCAAGGCGTCCGAATGCACCTTGCCGTGCTCGGCGGTGATGATGGCGGCCAGGTCGTCGGCGTGGTTCTCCACCAGCTCCTTGAACTTGTACATGATCCGCGCCCGGTGCAGGGGTGTGCACGCGGTCCACTTAGGAAAGGCCTCACGGGCAATGTCGATGGCCTTCTCGACCTCTTTCCTCGCTGCCAGAGGGACCTTTGCGGACACCTTTCCAGTGGCCGGATTGAACACGTCGGCGGTACGGCCGCTGCTACCGTCCACCCGTGTGCCATCCAAATAATGTTGCAGCGTCTCAGTCATGATCGATTTCCTTTTCTCTGCCGGTTCTGGTCGCCGTGACAGGCCATTTTTCGGGCCGGCCGGTTCAAAGTCTCACAGCCCTTGATGGCGTCGGTCAGGGGGTGCGCCTTGGCCACGGCCTGCTCGGGCTCCACCGCCACGCACCCGCCCAATAGTTGCGGTCTTTGAGGGCCGTGAACAGGCCCAGCCCGTGCTTCTCCACAATCGGGTGCAGCATGGCTGCGTCGCGAGTGAGCTTGCCACCGATTTCCAGTCCGCAGTCATGCGCATGTCCGGCTTCGGCGAGACACACCTCCGCGGGCACCTCGCCGCCCAGTTCCGGCATGCCGTCATTGCTTCAGGAAATGTGGTTCGTTCCGATGCGTACCTTGATGACCTCACCTCAGAGGCGCTGTTTGCTCTTGGCTCGTTCGTAGTCGGCGCGGGCGGCGCGGACCGCTTCCCGCGGTGAGACCTCCGGCACACCCACCTCCCACCAGGCGCCGCCTTGCTGGGTCGTGGCCACAGGATCGGTATCGATAACGACCGCGTACGTGCCCTGCGCCGCCTTAGCACGCTCGAGCGCGGCCTCGAGCTCAGCAATGCCGTTGACCTTCTCGGTCTGGGCGCCGAGCGCACGGGCATGCGCGGCAAAGTCGATGTTTGGCGCCTGCTCCGCACCCCGCGCATCCCGCAGTAGGTTATTGAACGGCGCACCGCCGCAGGCCTGCTGCAGGCGATTGATACAGGCGAATCCGCGATTATCGAGAATCACAAGGATCAGCTTTCGGCCCAACATCACGCTGCTTGCAATTTCGGAGTTGAGCATCAGGTAACTGCCGTCGCCCACCATCACGTAGACCTCTCGACTGGGATCGGCCATCTTTACCCCCAGGCCACCGGCGATCTCGTAGCCCATGCAAGAGAACCCATATTCCATGTGGTAGCCCTTGGGGTCGACGGTGCGCCAAAGCTTGTGCAGCTCCGCCGGCAGACTCCCTGCGGCACAGACCACTACGTCCTTGGGGCCCACTGCACGATTGACCGCGCCTACCACCTGGGCATCAGAGGGCAAATTGACGTCACTGGCGGCAAGCGCTCGGTCCACCGCCTGGTTCCAGTGCTGGGCCAGGGTGCGAGCATGCCCGCTCCACGCGATTGGCGCGCACCAGTTACCGAGCCCCTGGTGCAGATCGTCCAGTCCGCGCAGGGCGTCCGCGACGAGCGGTACGGAGCCGTGCTTGCCGGCATCGAAGGCCGCAACGTTGAGATTAACTGTTTTTACCTCTGGATTGGCGAATACGGATCGTGAACCGGTGGTGAAGTCCTGCAGCCGCGTTCCGATCGCAAGCACCACATCTGCTTCCCGAGCCAGCGCATTGGCCGCGCTGGAGCCGGTGACACCGATGGAACCGGTCTGGCAGGTATGATTCCAAGGCAGTGCGCCCTTTCCTGCCTGGGTCTCGGCGACAGGGATCCCGTGGGCCTCGGCGAAAGCCGCCAGACGAGCCGCGGCCAGGGCGTAGTGCACGCCTCCGCCGGCGACGATCAGCGGCTTTTGCGCGTGCTTCAAACTCTCCAGGGCACATTCGAGTTCCTGGGCATCGGCGCCCGGACGACGCGGCCGGTGCACCCGCTCCTCGAAGAATGACTCCGGGAAGTCGTATGCCATGGCCTGTACGTCCTGCGGCAACGCCAGCGTTACCGGGCCGCAGTCCACCGGGTCGGTAAGCACCTGCACGGCCCGCGGAAGGGCGTTCAGCAACTGCTCTGGCCGCGCGATGCGATCCCAGTAGCGGGAGACGGGGCGAAAGCAGTCGTTGACAGTGATCGTCGGGTCACCGAAATGCTCGATTTGTTGCAGCACCGGGTCGGGGGCGCGGCTGGCAAAGGTGTCGCCCGGCAGCAGTAGCACCGGTAAGCGGTTCACGTGTGCGACGCCGGCGGCGGTGACCATGTTGGTGGCACCCGGACCGATGGAAGTGGTGCAGGCCATCATCTGACGGCGGTTTCGCGCCTTGGCGAACGCCACGGCCGCAAGCGCCATGCCCTGCTCATTGTGGGCGCGGTAGGTGGGCAAGTGCTCTTGCACCGCCTGCAAGGCCTCGCCTATCCCAGCCACGTTGCCGTGACCGAAAATCGCCCAGACTCCGGCGATCAGGGGCTCGGACTGCCCGTCCAATTCCACCTTCTGCGCGCACAGGTATTCCACCAGCGCTTGCGCCACTGTCAAACGTCGAGTTGGCACCCTTGATTTCCTCCCGTAACCGCGTCGCGGCTCAGGCCGTCGGGGCTGGGAATGTCGACCACGACGGTGTCGGAATCGTTGACCAGTACGCGCCAATCCCCAGTCGAGCGCGGGAACCCCGGGCCGCGCTTTGAATACTAGGGCACGGGTAAGCGCTTATCCACAAACGACGGAAGAATTCCAAACCGGAAGCACAATTTCGTGTTCTTATCGCTTGATCTCCGAGATTCGTGTCGTGACCTGCCAAACCGAAAACTGCACGACGATCGGTTACGGAAACTCCAAAAAAAAATATAACTTTCCCCGCAGCGTATATTTGTGCTGCCGGAATCGAGCCGACAGCACGTTGATTCCGGGAGGAAACGGGCACGAAATTTTCGTTTTCCGTGCCCTGGCAATTTCCCGAGGGAAATTCTCAGCACATCTTCAAACGCGCGCACCGTCGCCCGCATGACGCACGATGTAAACTTGCCCCCCGCGCATTGCGTCCGCAACCGGTGAACCAGTTCATCCTCCCATTTCCGCGGCCCCGGCAAAGCACGATGTGCGCCCGACTTTGGCGGCGCGTGCAGTGCCACTCGCCGGCCCCGCGACCCCTTCCCCTTAGCCCGGATACTTCATCAGGGACCCCGGATGCTGGCGGAATTCGCAGCCGTCCTGGCGGCGGTACACTTTGTACGCCAGAACTGAGCCGCGAAACTGGACATGAACTTCTACCGATCAACCACCTGCGAGCCAGCCGAAGGCCGCCCTGGTGCGCGATGCGGGCTAACTGCAACGAGTGTGCGGCGACGCCTGATGGGGAGTTGATATAGCGGCCTCCCTTGGGACAGACCGTGAGGTTTGCGGATTGGAGGGGACATGCCCCTCGCGTGTCAACCTCGAGGTTGGCTCAGAAGAACCGCGACAGGCGCAAGGTTACGAAATCGTCTCTGGCGAACCCGGAGAGCGGGTCCGAGCTGGAAACGTTCTCAAAGAGCCGCGCTTCGAGCTCGACGGTCCACCGGTCGCCGATTCGACGGCTCCCTTCGGCGATGAAGAGCGTGCTCTTGTTGTCTCGATCAACGATTCCACCAATCAGGATTTCACTGCTCTGGGGGTCGTTGAGCGCGAGGCGGGTACCGAGGAAGACGTCGTCGTCGAAAGGCGTGAGGGGGGCGTCGGCATCGCGACCGTCGTAGAGATACTCGGCTAGGACCCCGACGTCGATGTCGGTCTCCGCTACCCCGTAGAACGTGTACTCGAGCCCGCCGACCAGCGCACCGAAGCGATCTCCCTGTCCCTCCCGGGTCATCGCCTCGAGCTTCCACAACCAACTCCCTTTGGTCGCCTGCACGTCGAGGCTGGTCTGGTGGATGATATCGTAATGGGGAATAAGGATCGGGCCCCTGGTGGTCATAACATCCGGCACCAATCGGGGCTCTCGCCCAGTGCCCCAGAAGTGGCTGAGTCCAACGTCCCAATCGCCAATCGTGTGACTCCACCGCGCCGCCAGATCCACGTGACGCTCCTCTGCGGACGATTCGAACTTGGCCCGGTCCGTCTCGACGGGCAAGGATCCGCGCAGTCGGGCGTCCCGGTCGGGGAAAGTGCGCTCACGAAAACCCGGGAGCACGAAAAAGCTCAGTCGCCCCCAATCGCGGAGCAGATTTAGGTTGACCATCGGCTGACCGAGTCTGTCCTCCTCGTCTATGTCTTCGACCCGGTCGACTTGATTCACGATATCGATCAGATGGCGGGACTCCGCGACACCCCAAAACACCTTGGCAAGGCCCACGCGGAGATCCCAGTCCGTACCGATGCGCAGCCAATTCAGCTCCCGCAGATCCGCGTGTGTGCGGCGGTCGTCGTCGGCGTCGAGCCGCAAGAACGGAACGACGGTGAAATGATCGGCTCCGTCGTTCCACTGGTAGTGGAATTCCGGCTGCACGACAACCGAGGGGGACAACGAACCGGCATCTTGTTCGGGAAACGCCGGCGACTGGGGAAACATCCGCAGTTCGCCGGCGACAAAACCCGACAGATCTTGCGCCGCCGTGG